>JBGSWU010000262.1:0-8552 GCA_041751795.1 Thermomicrobiales bacterium | reverse complement strand
ATGGTTCGACGGCCCCCAGTGCGTTCCAGGCTGACGTGACATTGTGCCTCGGCCTGCCGAAGATCGGTTTGGTTCTGGAGCCTGCTGCGTCCTGCGTCGGCGAACTCGAACTCCTCGATCTTGGAATCTCGTCGGCAGCGATCGATGGCCGACCGGCGTTGATCGATGAGCGGACGGTTCGCCGGATACTGCCGCGTCGTGATGCGTCTGCCCACAAGCATCAAACTGGCACTGTACTTGTCATCGGTGGCGCTCCGACGTATTACGGCGCTCCACGCTTGAGTGCTGAATCTGCGGCTCGGTCAGGAGCAGGTCTAGTTTGCGTGGCGAGTCCATCGACCATCGTTCCGGTGATAGCGGGACAGGTTCCTGAACTCACATTCCTCCCACTTGATGAATCCCCAACGGCTGCAGTCAGCCAGATTAACACGTGGATCACACGCCGCGGCGGTCACGTCGATGCAATTGTGGCAGGTCCCGGATTAGGCCAATCACCTCAAGCGTGGCGACTTCTAATCGGCCTGTTTGGGCGCAACGGTAACAATTTTGAATCGTCACGCAAGTGTGATTCCAGTGCGACTCCCATGGTGCTTGATGCAGACGCGCTCAACTGGATATCGTCGCTCCATTCGTTTCCGACTGGGATTAATCCCGGACAAGCACTCATGACTCCCCACGTCGGTGAGATGTCGCGCCTGCTTGGAATCTCCGCCGATCAAGTTCTCAGCGATCCGATCGGTATCGCGAAGGACGCGGCACGGCGGTTCAAACAGACGGTGCTGCTCAAGACTGGGTACAGTGTTATCGCGACGGACGCCGGTCGAGTCTGGATCTCGCCTAGATCGGCACCGGAACTTGCCACAGCAGGTACAGGCGACGTTCTTGCAGGGCTAGCTGGCGGGATGCTCGCTCAGGGCCTGTCGGTAGAAGATGCAGCAGTCGCGGCGCTCTTCGTGGGCGCTCAGGCTGGAAAACGTGCGCGGAGAAAGTTCGGCGTTCATGGTCTGCTCGCGCACGATGTTATTAACGAGATCCCGTACGTAGTACGTGCATTGGCCGAGCCTGATTGGGATGGTGACGATATGAGGTGGAAGCGTGAGGAGTTGTAATGGCAGGTGAAGTGTCAGTGACGAATATCATGACTTCAGAAGTCGTGACGGTGCAGCGCAAGACTCCAGTAACCGAGGTGGCTCGGTTGATGGTTGACCATGCGATCTCGGGAATTCCGGTGGTCGAACATGGTCGCGTTGTTGGCATCGTGACCGAGCGGGACATCGTCGCCCAGGAAATGGAAGTTGACGCTCCGGCCTACGGAACGTTCCTGGACGCGATCTTCAAGCTTCCCTGGGACAAGTCAGACGAGGAGTTCCGGCTTGTGCTGGCGACGAGCGCTGGGGAACTCATGTCGGACGACGTCGAGACGATACGTCCTTCGGCAACCGTCCGAGAAGCCGCGGGCCTGATGTTCAAGCGCCGTTTGAATCCTCTGCCTGTTGTCAACGACGACGGGATATTGGTTGGGATCGTTTCTCGCTCGGACATCGTTCGACTACTGACGGAGATGTAGATGACGGTGACGTTCGATGACCGAGTCGCGCAGATTCGCTCCGCAACCCATGCGATCGTGGATCTTGACGCATACGCCCGCAACATTCAGGTTGTGCAGTCAATTGTCGGAGATGACGTGGGTGTCATGGCGGTCGTGAAGGCTGACGCGTACGGGCACGGCGCCGTTGAGTGTGGTTGCGCGGCGATTCAAGCTGGTGCTCAGATGCTGGGGGTAGCCCGAATCGATGAAGGCGTGTATCTGCGTAAGGCAGGCATGTCCGGTCCGATATTGTTAATTGGTCCACCTGCGGTAGGGCAGATTGCCGCTGCACTACAACACGATCTGATGCTTACGGTGGGCTCGATACAGGCGATAGATGGCCTCTTCGCTGCGTTGGAACTGGGTGGTGTTGCTCGAGTTCACGTCAAAGTGGACACTGGCATGAATCGCTACGGCTTCGCTGCCAACGAGATTGCAGATGCGATAGATCGTTTGTCATCTCACCAGAGAGTCGCTGTCGAAGGAGTGTTCACTCATTTCTCGTCGGCTGACGAGACGGATCCCGCTCCGACGCAGCGCCAAATCGATCGGTTTTGGACTGCAGTAAGGACGCTGGAAGATCGAGGTCTTCGACCGTCTCTCGTCCACACGTCGAATAGCGCTGCCATCCTAACAGGCCAGACGGAGGGAACGAACCTCGTCCGCGCTGGTATTGCGACATTCGGTCTGTCGCCATCGGAGGCTGTGCCTGTCGATGAGCGGTTTCAGCCTGTCTTGTCGCTCCGCTCGAGCGTGTCCCGCCGCGGGACTTTACTGACCGGAGCGGGTGTGTCGTATGGGCAGACGTATGTCGCGGATTCTGATGAATCGATCGCGGCAGTCCCGGTTGGGTACGCCGATGGACTTCCGCGGCGGCTGCGGAACCAAGGTTGGTTCGTCGTTCGAGATGGACGCGCCCCGATTCGTGGAAGTGTCTGCATGGACCAGACGGTCGTCGCGGTTGTTGATGCTGTTCAGGAAGGGGACGATGTTCTTATCCTGGGTGATGGATCAACGGGCGAGATGACATTCGATGACATAGCGCGAATGATCGGAACTGTGAACTATGAAGTGGCAACGAGAGTAATGGCTCGAGTGCCTCGTTTGTATCTCCGTGATGGAGAACCAGTCGCGTGGGAGTTACTGCTACATGGCGAACGGGGCAGGGTGAAAACATAGGGGAGATCAACACGGAACTGTGACCGGCCTCCGAAGATTGCTAACCGCCCGATCGCGCTGAATCCGCCGGATACGACTTCGGGGCACCGTGCGGTGCCCCGATGACGAAAGGATCGCGTGTGTTCCTGATTCGAGTCAGGCCGATGGGAATCCGCTCGCCTGAGAATCGTTGAGCAGTGAGTCGACGTCGCGCTGAACAACGAATGTCCTGCCCGACATCTCGTCCCGGACGTAGCCCAGATGACGTTCGTCCATCCAGCGATAAATTGTTGGACGAGTGACGCCGAGCTTCTGCGCAGCAGTACCGATCGAAACGAGTTCCGATGGCTCATACGCGCGGTACTTTGCCATAGACATCAGCCGCCCCAATGGCGTTTCCCAGAACGACCGTGGGACAGTGTAGTCATCGGCCATCGGCGGCCAGAACAGTAATTGCAGAACCGTCTCGATGCGTTCGAGAACGAGTTCCTTTTGTTCACGGATCTCACCGCGAGCAAGTGCGGCCAGCTTTCGCAGGTCGCGGCCAAGCGGTCCGGATCGAAGCGCCTCCATGTTCAACGGTCGTTCAGCATCTGGAAAGAGCTTCGTGACCAGCCGATGATGGTGGCTATAAACGATACGTAAGGCCTCGTCGATAGTTTCCTGATACTCGTGTCGTTCGGCCTCCACGCCAGCTCCTTTCGCACGGCGCACGGTGTGTTCCCCCTGTACGATCACATTGTATCTGCACTTCTCGGCTCCCGTCAATCGTTTTCGCAAGAAATACCCGTATTCGTACGCGGCGTACAACCAGTAGTGGTCTCTGAAAGTCCGGGCTACTAGGCATGCTATACTGAACGGATGCTCCGGGCTTGGCTGGGTCCGGCAGGGGGGCGACACGTGCGAATCATCTGGCGAATAATCGGATTTCTCCGTCCGTACCGCGTGACGCTGGTCATCGCGTATGTCAGTTTGTTTATCGCAGTCGCAGCTCAGTTGTCCGTGCCACTGTTAATCGGCTGGGTGATCGACGACGGGATTTCAGCCGACAACCGTGACGTACTTCTGACCGGTGCGTTCCTGATCATCGGCGCCACGGCGATTCAGGCAGGCTTTACCTATATAAGGACATTCCTGTTCCAGGCGTTGGCCGAACGTGTAGCGACCGACACCCGCCGACAACTTTACGAGCACATGCTGACATTGTCCTTCTCGTTCTTCGACACATCCCAATCGGGACAGCTGATGTCGAGGGCGACGGAGGACGTGAACGCGATCCGTCGTTTCATGATGTTTTCGTTGCGAATGGCGATCTATAGTGGAGTCATCCTTATCATCGTCACTGGCATCCTGATCAGGGAACATGTGACGCTGGCGCTGATTTCTCTCGCGGTCATGCCAGTGCTCGTCTGGACATCGGTTTACTTTTCGACGCATGTCAGACCGATGTTCGCTAGAGTCCAACAGGAGTTCGGCGAAATGTCGAGCGTTCTCCAGGAGAATCTGGCGGGCACCCGTGTTGTACGAGTCTTCGCTCGTGAAGACGATGAGGTCGATAAGTTCGATCGATCGATCCGCTCGTTGTTCACAAGGCAGATGGATGCGATCCGCTACTACTCGTTCTTCTTTCCTTTGATGCACTTCATTTCTGGTGTGTCGTTGTTAGCGGTGCTTTGGTACGGTGGCCGACAGGTTCTTAACGGGTCGATCTCAGTCGGAACGCTTGTCACGTTCAACATTTATCTGACGCTCCTCGCGATGCCGATTCGACAACTCGGCTGGATCATGAACTCGGTTGCGCGAGCAATCGCTTCCGGAGAACGAATATTCGAAGTGATCGACAGCCGACCGATCATCCGCGATTCAAAAGATGCGGTTGATCTTGAGAATCCGCGTGGCGAAATTCGACTTGAAGATGTCACGTTCACGTTCCCTCACGCTCCTCGTCCCGCGCTCCGCAACGTCAGTCTCGAGGTTAAACCTGGAGAAGTTGTCGGTCTGATCGGGATGACGGGAAGTGGTAAGAGCTCTCTAACGTCGCTCGTCGCACGATTCTACGATGCGTCGTCCGGGCGGATTACCTTCGACGGTATTGACATTCGCAATCTGAAGCTCGCCGCACTGCGTCGGAATGTCGGGTTCGTTATGCAGGAGACCTTTCTATTCTCATCGACAATCAGAGACAACATTGCTTTCGGAAATCCGGACGCGTCCGACGTACAAGTCGAACGGGCAGCGCGGATGGCGAAAGCACACGATTTCATTTCCGCGATGCCGGATGGGTACGAAACAAAACTTGGAGAGCGGGGAATCTCGCTTTCGGGGGGGCAGCGTCAACGCGTCGCCATCGCACGAGCGCTCTGTAGCGATCCTCGTGTTCTCGTACTTGATGATGCGACATCGAGTGTCGACACCGAGACTGAATGGGATATCCAGCAGGCACTGAAGAACGCGATGGAAGGCCGAACGACATTCATCATCGCTCAGCGGGTTTCCACGTTGAAAGATGCGAACGAGATCCTTGTCCTCGAAGAGGGTAATGTCGTCGAGCGTGGAACACACCTGTCACTGATCGAGCAAGGCGGGGTCTACTCGCGACTCTACGAACTGCAACTGAAGAATCAGGAGGAACTCGCCCAGGCTGCCGACTAGGCACAATGGCGAACCACAATGCGGACTGCGGCGGATCCAGACGATCTGTTAGGAAAAGCGTACGACAGCCGGGTTGCCGGTCGGCTGATCGCGCAGGCGCGGCCCTATAGGAAAGACGCCTGGTTCGTCCTGCTCCTGATTCTTGCCACGACCGTGCTCGATCTTTCGGTCCCGTTCCTCTTTGGATTGGCGGTCGACATCGTGAATCGCGAGGAGGGTCGATCGTACTTCGGTCTGACCGGATCTCGCGCGCTGGACATGATCGCCCTGACGTTTCTCGGTGTTATCGCGCTCCGCTTCGTCGGTCGTAACCGGGAACTGTTTGTCATGTCCCGGCTGGGGCAGAAGATCGTGTTCGATCTTCGCTCGGCAATGTTCCGACACATTCAACGCGTCGGTATTCGATACATTGACCGTCGCGGCGTTGGCTCGATCATGTCGCGCTTGCAAAACGATGTCTCAGTGATCGACCAACTCTTTACCGATGGTCTGATCGAGATCCTTTCACAGTTCGCAATTTTGATCGGCATTATCATCCTGATGTGGGTGACAAACGCACAGCTCGCACTTCTGGCGTTCGCCGTGCTTCCAATCATGATCGTCCTGATGATCTTCTGGCGCAGACGAGCGATCGTCACTTATCGGCAGACACGAATCACGATTGCGCGGGTCAACGCTTTTCTCGCCGAAAACATCGCTGGAGTTCGTGTCATCCAGTCTTTTACTCGCGAGCCGATCAATCGCGGCCAGTTTCGAACGATCAACGACGACAATCTCGACGCCAACATCGGCGCAGCGCGTCTCTCGGCACTCCTCTTTCCATTTGTGACCTTTGTCGAGGCACTGGCGACGGCAATCGTTCTGTTCGTCGGAGGTCGTTTCGTTCTCGGTCCTGACGCATTCACGATTGGAGAACTCGTCTTCTTCGTCGCGCTGATTGGCCGTTTCTACGAACCGATCAACCACCTGTCCCAGGGCTACAACACGATGCAGGCTGCGATGGCAGCCGGCGAGAGAATCTTCGACATTCTTGACATAGATATCGAGATTGAGGACAAGTCCGACGCTGTGGTACTACCGCGAATCCAGGGCCGGGTTGAATTCGACCACGTTCGGTTTGGCTACGACGACAAAGAGATTCTCCACGACGTGTCACTGGATGTCGCACCTGGCGAAGCGATCGCTTTCGTCGGCGAAACCGGCGCAGGCAAGACCTCAATGATCAACCTCATTTCTCGCTTCTATGATGTCTGGGATGGCGCGATTCGGGTCGATGATTACGATGTTCGAGACGTGACCCAGCAGTCACTTCGTTCGCAACTCGGTGTCGTCCTGCAGGACACGTTCCTGTTCGCGGGCACGATTCGCGAGAACATCCGCTTCGCTCGTCCTGACGCCACCAATGACGAAATCGTCGAAGCGGCCAAAGCAGTCGGCGCCCATGATTTCATCATGAAGCTGAACGGCGGCTATGATGCCGAGGTTCACGAACGGGGTGCAACGTTGTCCGTCGGACAGCGTCAACTCCTGTCATTCGCCCGAGCACTGATCGCCGATCCGAGAATCATCATTCTTGACGAGGCGACGTCGAGTGTGGACACGGAAACCGAACTCGTCATCCAGGCAGCACTCCGCCGCCTGCTTGCTGGCCGCACTTCGTTCATCATCGCCCACCGGCGGTCGACGATCCGCGAATCGAACCGTGTTGTCGTCATGGATCAGGGCCGAATCGTCGAGATCGGCAGTCACGAGGAACTTCTCGACCGGCGCGGGATGTACTACAACCTCTACACCATGCAATTCCGAAGCGACACCGAGGAAGCCGCGGACTGACGCGGAAAACGCGGCCGACTGGCTTTGATCTGAGGTCGATTGGTCACGTTTTGGTCACGAATGTTCCTCTAGCGTACGAGTGTTTGACGCTGGCGCCGCGTACATAGAGAAGAACGCAGTAGCGGAAGTTTGCGCCGATTCCTCGGACAACCTTCGGCTCACAGTGAAGTGTTTGGATCGTCCTAGTCGAGAATGGCGTCGCGTAGATCGAACTGCCTTTGGTGAAGTAATCGGTCAACGACGAGGACTAGTCTCGGCTCAATCGATGAGTCGTGGACCTGGTGAAGAGTTTCAATGAGTTTTCGGTAGTTCCGTGGGACAAACGAAAACGTATCGGGAGCAGTCAATCGGTTAGCGATCGCATCGGCAACTTCTAGCACGATCTTGGCGTCGTCGGAGACCATCGGAATCAGCCATTCGATCAGTTCTTCAAAGTCCAGTGTTCGATCGGCAAACCGTACAGACGTGGTGATTTGAACAACCATCTCTCGCAGCGAAACTGGCGAAAAGGATGTGCAACCGATGAACGCGCTAGCTTCTTCAAGGAAGTGTTCCGGAAAGTCTGGCGATCGGAATTCACGGGTGCGACGAATCCAATATTCGTTAAATGCATTCCAGACCCTATTGAGCCACTGTGCGTCACTTCGCTTCCTGGCAGCGTCGAGTTCGTGCCTAAAGAACCCAACGAGGTCAGCAAGTACATCGTCCGTGGCATTCGCAGTTACAACACCCAGTAATCCATCGGTTCCGAATCCATCCAGCTCACGGATACGTCCTACTGCGATGTGCTCAATGAGTCGGTTTGTGCTCGCATTGTCTCCCTCAAATAATCCTATTTCGGAATAAACGAGGCTCACGAGTTGTTCGTAGTATGGGCGTAACGTAACCAGAAATGAGTCATAAACACGTGGATTCCAGAAATAGCCACTCCAGAATGCGCGCCACTCGGTAGTGGCTGTAGGACCATCCGTGCTGGGAAGCAACCGACTGATATGTTGTTCGAGCCAACCTTCATAAAGCCCCTCAACGATGGCAAGATTTGCACCAATGCCGAAGCGGAGCTCGATACCTCCCCATCCGCTATCAACGCCACGCTCTACTGCCTCCATTATCTCCGTTGAAATCGATAATCTCTCCATAGCATAAGTATCGTTGTCCTGTTCGTCCTCCCGTCGTATTCTGACCACGCACTCGAATAGTGCAGATGCTGCGATCCCCGCTGGTTCGTTCCAGTAGTGCATTCGGATATCTCCGTTCCACGAATCGGAGTACGATTAGTGGAACGGAGTGAACGTGGTTGAAACGATAGAGAAGCACACGC
>JBGSWU010000261.1:0-8105 GCA_041751795.1 Thermomicrobiales bacterium | reverse complement strand
CCCCACGTTTCAATCGTCGCCGTTCCGGTAAGTATGCTTCGCCACTGGTCTTGTGCGGGAGGGCAATGGGGTGCAGTGGCGAAGATCAGGACGATGTTCCCCCGGCCTGATCGCGTCAGGGCACGTGCGTGGTTGCAGGATGCCTCGAACAGCCGGATCTCGAGTATGATCGGCTGGCCGAATGTCGAGATCACAACGAAAGGGGCCGGGCGATGAAAGTCGTTGATGCGGTAGCGAAGATCCTGAAGGATGAAGGGGTCGAGTTCCTTATCGGATACCCGGTCAACCACATCATCGAGGCGGCAGCGGCGGCTGACATCCGGACGATCATCGTCCGCCAGGAACGGGTCGGCATTCACATGGCTGACGCCGTTTCCCGAGTAACGAGTGGACGGCAGATCGGCGTGTTTGCGATGCAGCACGGACCCGGCACGGAGAACGCGTTCGGCGGTGTCGCCCAAGCGTATGGTGATTCGTCGCCGGTCGTGATTCTGCCGGGTGGGTACCCACAGCCTGTTGCCAACCGCGACCCGCAATTCAGCGCGTTCCTCAACTACCAGCACGTAACAAAATCCGCTGAGCAGGTGTCGCAGCCGTCACTCGTGTCCGGCGCGCTGCGCCGAGCGTTTACACAGGTCCGCAATGGGCGACCGCGACCGGTCCTTGTCGAGATTCCCGCTGATCTGATGCACGCTGAGATCGACGATGCGCTGGACTATCGGCCCGCTCCCCGTGTCCGGTCTGCGCCGGATCCCAGCGACGCCCGGCGTGTTGCGGAGTTGCTCGTCAGCGCGGAGCGGCCGGTGATCTATGCTGGACAAGGCGTCCACTATGCCGAAGCGTGGCCGCAACTCCGCGCACTCGCAGAACTCCTCGAAGCGCCGGTGACGACCAGTCTGCAAGGCAAGAGTGCATTTCCGGAAAACCACCCACTGTCGCTTGGATCCGGCGGCCGCTCGATTCCCAAGGCAGTTCATGCCTTCCTTCAGGAGGCAGACGTCATCTTCGGTATTGGATGCAGTTTCGCGAGCACGGGCTATGGAGTAAAGATTCCCAGCGGCAAGACGATCATTCATGCGACGCTCGACCCCGCCGACATCAACCGCGATGTCGTCGCCGATCATGCGTTGGCTGGGGACGCAGGATTGACGCTCGATGTGATTCTCGGTCACGTTCGCGACCTGCTGGGGGATCGCCCCCGAGGTCGTGCAGATGGCGTCAGCCGTGAGATCGACCGTCTGCGCTCTGAGTGGCTGGACGAATGGACGCCGAAACTGACGTCGGACGAGGCTCCACTCAATCCTTACCGTGTGATCTGGGATCTCCTGCACACCGTCGATGTTCCAAACACGATCATCACCCATGATGCCGGGAGTCCGCGCGATCAACTCTCTCCGTTCTGGGTGGCGCAGGAGCCACTGACCTATCTCGGCTGGGGCAAAACGACGCAACTCGGTTATGGGCTTGGTCTGGCAATGGGTGCGAAGCTAGTGCGCCCCGACAAGCTCTGCATCAACGTCTGGGGTGACGCCGCGATCGGCTTTACGGGGATGGACTTCGAGACCGCCGTCCGCGAGCGAATCCCGATTCTCTCGATTCTGCTCAACAACTTCTCGATGGCGATCGAGTTGCCGATCATGCAGGTTGCGACGGAGAAGTATCGCTCAACCGACATCAGCGGCAACTACGCGGCGATGGCGCGAGCATTTGGTGGCTACGGTGAGCGCGTCACCCGCCCGGATGAGATCGTTCCCGCGATTCAGCGCGGTATCGAGATGACCCAGCAGGGCGTCCCAACGCTGCTCGAATTCATTACATCGAAGGAGATCGATTTCTCGGTGTACTGAGCCGCGCTACGTTCCCGCGAGGCGTTCGACGACGGGGTTGAGCGCCTCCCAGTGGCGATCGAAGACGGCGATGTACGAGATTCCGAGATTCTCGCGTCGTTCCCGAAGGGTTTCCTCGATCTCATCTACGGTCCCAAACAACAGGTAGGGCGAGTCGAGGAGTGCGGCGGCAGATGTCTTCCAGTCTGAGCTCAGTTGTTCAGCAACTGCCTGCCGGTCGTTGGTGGCGTGAACCCCTTGCAACAGGATGTTGATTTCGACATCGCCAACCCGGTCACCAGCCGCTTTCCGGACCCGTTGGATCTTGCCAGCGACGGTCGCTGCGTCGATGTCGAGAATCAGCCCACCCTCCCGCTTCGAGGTGAAGACCACACTGACGATGTCAGCGTGCCGTGCAGCGAAGGCGAGCATTCTCGGGCCCCCAGCTCCGATCATCAGCGGTGGACGGGGGATTTGTGCCGGGCGAACGTCGGGCGTCAGGTCGTCGATTGTGTAATGGGTTCCGGCGAACGTGACTGATTTCCCCTCCAGCAGCGGCAGGATGATCGCGACCGCTTCTTCCATGCGCTCAGCGCGAATCTTTGGGGCATCCCAGGGAATACCAGTGCGGGTGTAGTCTTCAAGCATCCAGCCAGCGCCGATACCCAGCTCGAATCGTCCGTCGGACAACAGGTCGAGCGTTGCCGAATCCTGGGCGACAAAGGCTGGGTGGCGAAAATCGTTGTCGAGGACGAATGTTCCAATCCGCAACCGGGATGTGACAGCCGCCGCCGCCATCAGCGCCGGTGCCCAACCGACTCTGCCAGCTCCGATGTGGTCCGGAACAAGCAGAATGTCGTAGCCGATCGATTCTGCGCACTGGGCTTTCTCGCGCCATGCGGCTGCAGATGTCGCCCCGGTCGCGACCAGTCCGAAGCGAAATGGCCGATTAGTCATGAGCGGGCCCCCCTCGCGATCTCCAACCGGGCGATCGCGTCAGAAGCCCGAACCAGTTCAGCCAAAACAACAGCAGGAAGTGGCGCGATTGATCGTGATTATGCAGCCTCAGATGTGAAGGCGATACAGTACGAGCCTGGCATCCGCGCCGTCCTCGACACGAACACCTCGACACAGGTGCTTGAGACGAGACGATTCAGACCGTGAAAGGCTGACGCTTGTTTGACATCGTGCCTGTCATCGATCGACTATCTGCATTCAACCGGAACATTTCGTCGATCCGGTTGGCCGTTCGGACCTTGCCCATCGCCTCATAAAGTTCGATCGCCTGTTGCGCATGGCGGAGAGCCAACTCGTGATCGCCGTCGTGGAGGTGTAGCGTCGCCAACTGGACAAGGGCGTCGGCGCGTGTATCAGGGTTGCCACCATCGTCAGTCTGCTTGAGAACGCGTTCGAAGTAGTGGCGTGCGAGTTTGCGCCTGCCGTTTTGTTCATGCAGGCGACCAAGATTCAGCATCGCAGGCAGCGTCCAGTAGCGGTTGTCCCCACCGATACGCCGCGCGATCCGCAAGGCTCTCATGAATTCACGACGTGCTGCATCGTATCGACCTTGTTCGCAGTATGCCGAGCCAAGAAGATTGTGCGTTGGAGTCTGCATGATCGCCCGTTGGTTGTCACCGTCCAGCTGTGCGCGCCAGTCGATGAGACCGAGACGCATCAACGTATCCCGCAGCAATGACTCAGCCATCGCAAACTCACCGCGGCGAAGGTGTTTATCTGCCTGGTAGCGTTGGACACGGACCAGCTCAGCCAGGTCACCCAGGTCTTCAAATACCCGCTCCGCATCGTGAAGGTAGCGGTCGGCCTGTTCGGCATCGTCCAGTTCCATTGCGCCGTAGCCCAGTTCGGCGTAGATGATGCCAACCAGCCTCCGGCCCTTTCCCGGGTTCGTCAGCGCGAGTGCCTTTGCTGCCGCGAGTGCGTACTCGTCGCATTCCATGTATTCGGCGAGCCGCCCGAAGTACCACAGATAGCCGCTGATCGACTCCCAGTACCAGAGCACCCGTTCGTGCGCTCCCCGCTGGAGAAGCGCGCGCACGACATGCAACATGTCGGGAACGGCACGCGCCAGCATCCGATCGTGGACTGTTGGCGAAAACAGTGTCATGTTACGTCCCGCATCCCCGCCGGGTCTGCCGATCGATCGGTCGATGAGCACCTCATGCTGACGAGTCGCTGCGTCGAATACGTCATGTTCGTCGATTAGGAGTTCAACCTGCCATTGTTGACGCATGGTTGGACTGTTGATGAAGGCCCGTGTTGTCGGGTGGAGCGTGTAGGTCAGTTCCTCATCGAATGTCGTTGGCAGCGTCCGTTGAACGAGGAAACAGTCCGTCAACTCGGCCAGTGCATCGGCGACGGTCGGCTCATCGAAGATCATGACACCGGGAAGCAAGATGCCTTCCAGTTGCCGGGCTGATTGGGGTGCTCGGCTGGCGAGCACCAGGTAGACGAGGAGCGCCCGGGCATTCCGGCTCAACTCCTGCCAGGCTGGCTGGCAGAGGAAGGCGTAGAACTCGTCACTCGCCCCAAGTGTCTTTGCCGCTTCGAGGTGCAAGATCACCTGTCGTAGCTCATAGCGCTGGCATTGGCCGATCACCTGATGCAGGGCGAGCGGCATGCCGAGGGTCAATTGCCAGATCCGCTCGATAACACTTGCTGGCGCGTCTCGGAGTTGCGTCACTTGTGGCGTATTATCCGCTTCGCTCCGCAGGAGTTCCTCTGCGGCAGGCAACTCCAGACCCGGGAATGTTGGCCTCCATATGAATGGAGCGACGACATCAACCCGACTCGTGATCAATGATCGGCTAGGACCGCTTCCCAGCCAGCGGTACAAACGCTCAATGACGGTGTTCCGACCAGAACCGTGTATCGACTCCAGTCCATCGAGGACGAGCAACGTCGCGTTCCTGAGCAGATGCGAACGAAGATCGTGTTCGGACGTGCAGCCAGTTCGGCTCAGGACGGCTCGCGCCACTCGCTCCACTGACAGCGCCGTGCTGGATGTGGGCACGACATTGGAATCGTCCATCCCGTTCAGATCGATCCAGACGACTGTGCCGAACCGATGTTCAATCAGCATTCGCTCAGCGATCGCCCGAGCGGCCTCCGTCTTGCCATATCCGCCGAATGCGGCAAGCAGGATCATCCGCGGCCCTGCCGCTTGCCGCATTTGCTCGCAGACAGTCTCAATGAGTGACTCCCGCCCAACGAACGTCCGGCATCGCGGCGCGGGCAGGTCCGCGATAAAGGGGGGCACTGGCCCGAACGCATCGGTCACGTCACCGACCAGATCGACCAGATGCGGTCGCATCAGATCCCAGATCAGCGGCAGGGCATGGCGTCGACGCGCTTGCCGGGCTGGTCCATTCCAGAACGCGTCGTCATCGATTGTGTGTTTCGCGACGTCGTAGAAGATCTTGAGTTGATTCTCGACCGTGGAGAGAGCGCAGCCTCGCTGCACAGCGATCTCCTGATTGGTGAGCCCCCTCATCGCCAGCCGAACGGTTTCGACCACAGCAGGTCCGACCGCCAGGCCGGTCGATCCGTAGAGTGTCCGGCGCTGCTTCCTGCTGGCTGGATGCATCCCGATGCCAATCCAGGATTATGTACGTATAGCCAGTCCTGTTCATGTACTGTACTAGAGAGACCCGATATGCTGTCAATATCTACCGGCTCAGGAACCACGACACGTACTGGGTGCGACGGACATTGATTCATTGTCGATGTGGCGCATGCAACCGCGATTACGATCGGCCGTCTAGCTACGTGCGCGGTCCAGAGTCTCATCGCTGTCTTGCTGGGAGAACCGGGATGCACGGTGGTAGGTCGTGCGATGCCCCTTCTGGCTGGACAGCGCTCGCTATCTCCTTCTTCACCCAAACATCAACGCAGTGGTGGGCGATCGCGCTCTTACGCGGTCACGCGTAAGAGCACGACAAAGGCTTGCGGTATTGAAGGCGGAACTGAACTATCGGTCGCGTTCTCGGCGAGGCCGGAACCCTTCGCGACGTGGTCGGCCATCGCGGCCCGACTCGCGTCGTGAGCGGCCAGGCTGTGATGGAGCATCACGGCGATCTCCGGCTTGGCGATTGTCGCCGCCGCCGTCGCGTGGGCTGGCGATTTCGACGCGGATCTCACGGTTGCGCATCCTCGATCCCTGAATGGCTGCGACGACCTTTCCAGCTAGTTGTTCCGGGATTTCGACGAACGAATAGGTGTCCTTGATCTCGATGATGCCGATCGATTTGCCGGGGATCTGTGCCTCATTCGCGATCGCTCCGACGACATCGCTAGGTCGCAGTCCGTCCTTGCCGCCGATGTTGATGAACAGGCGGGTCATGCCGCGCTCCGCACCAACGGCCGTTACCGGGATTTCCGCCTCCTCCGGTTCGGCTGCCAGCAACAGGGAGATGGCGGCGGCTGCAATGTGCGACGGATCGTAATTGGCTGCTAGTTCATCGACGAGTGCTGTTGGCCCGTCCAGTTCCTGCATCTCAATGATCTCGCCGAGCGTCGCTGCCAGCCGCTCGCGCTGCCGCTGGTGGACGTCTGACGCCGTCGGAACGCGACGTTGTTCCATCCGCTGGCCGACAGCTCGCTCGATCCAGCGCAGGAGCCGTCGCTCACGGGGTGTCACAAGCGAGATTGCCTCGCCACTGCGTCCTGCTCGACCTGTCCGACCGATCCGGTGGACATAGCTTTCCGGGTCGCCGGGAAGCGAATAGTTGATGACATGCGAGACGTGATCGACGTCGAGGCCACGGGCGGCGACATCGGTGGCAACGAGAAGCGTCGCTGTTCCATTCCGGAACCGATTCATGACGCGGTCTCGCATCAATTGCGACAGGTCGCCGTGGATCGCCTCGGCAGCGTAGCCGCGACCCTGAAGCGCCTGGGTGACTTCGTCGGTTTCAACCTTCGTCCGGCAGAAGATCATTGCCGAGGTTGGTTCGGCCAGGTCGAGGATTCGTGTCATTGCCTCCAGTTTGGCCCGCTGGACGACTTCGTAGTACGACTGTGTGATCTGCGGAATGCTGACCTGCTCCGGGGCGATGCGAATCGTTTCCGGGTTGTTCAGGTACTTCGTTGCAAGGTCGGTGATGCGCTTCGGTAGCGTCGCCGAGAAAAGTGCGGTCTGCCGGTTCTTCGGGAGTGCACTAAGAATCGTTTCGATGTCTTCGACGAAGCCCATATCGAGCATCTCGTCTGCTTCATCGAGAATGACGAAGCGCACGTTGCTCAGGTTCAGCGTCTCGCGGCGCATGTGGTCCATCAGTCGTCCGGGAGTGCCGACGACGACATCGACGGGTCGAGATAGCGCGCGAAGCTGGCGGTCGATCGGCTGCCCGCCATAGACGGCGACAACGCGCGTGTCGCGGTACTTTCCGAAGCGATGCATCGCTTCAGCCACCTGGACGGCTAGTTCACGGGTTGGCGCGAGGATCAACGCCTCGGGTCCACGTGTTTGTCCAGACAGTTGCTCGACGATCGGAAGGCCGAATGCAGCCGTCTTTCCCGTCCCGGTTTGCGCCTGGGCCATCAGATCGCGGCCCGACAACATTGGCGGAATTGCCTGTAACTGGATGGGTGTTGGTTCTTCGAAACCGATCTCGTTCAGCGCCTTGAGTGTTTCGCCACTTAAGCCAAGTGACTCGAATGATCGCTGGGTTGTGTTCGTCGCCATCTGCTGTGTGTCCTTACTCTCGACTGTACCGTTTCAAACGTCGATTGTTCACCCAGGCATCCGGCGTGTATCCCATGTCATCCTGTGCCATAGCGAACGATCGTCTGGTTTCTGCCATCGACACAAGGCGATGTCGTGAGACAGCATGCTGTCTCGATGACTCGCTGGGCCATCACCTTTGTCTCGCTGGTTCGGATTGATGCGAGTACCGAAATTCGCTTACTCGCTCCCGTCACATTTCCCCACAACTCCCGTTGTTACTACACACGATACCGCCTCGCAGCCGAATCGGGTAGGATGGCCAGTAATCAGGAGGGGTGTTTGAGGAAGGAATCAGCGCATAGGGGATGGCATGGACATGCCATCAGGGACCGGAACCCCCTGTTCCCTGTTCCCTATCCCTGTTCCATTGAAGGAGATGTGACGTGACCACATTCGAACCGGCGGCAAATCTGATTGCGATGGCCGAAAAATCAGAGCGCCCAGTGATCGGTCCAGCACCGCAGGGAATGATCGGGCTTGGCAGCGGTGATCCGGATTTCCGGACGCCGGAGCATATTCGGCAGGCGATGATC
>JBGSWU010000260.1:0-15199 GCA_041751795.1 Thermomicrobiales bacterium | reverse complement strand
CCATTCTCATATTCGACATCTGGACGCACTTCTCGACCTCGCCGCACGAACTGGGACGGCCCGAGTGGCAATCCACGCATTCCTGGATGGTCGTGACACGTCGCCGACAGGTGGCGCGGAGTACCTCGAAGAAACGCGTCGACTCATCGAGCAGCACGGTGTTGGACGGATTGCTTCAGTCGTTGGTCGGTATTACGCAATGGATCGAGATCGACGGTGGGACCGGACGAAACAGGCATTCGATCTCCTGGTGAGTGGAACCGGTCAGCCGGCAAGCGATCCAGTTTCGACGGTCAGGGCAAAATACGCCGATGGTGTCACCGACGAGTTCATGCCGCCGATCTCAGTCGATGATGACGCCGGGACCGCGTCAACAATCAGGGACGGCGATGTCGTGGTCTTCTTTAACTTTCGCGCAGACCGTGCACGGCAGTTGACCCAGGCGATGGTCGGTCCTCCCATTGAGGGACAGGAATTCGAGCCTCCCCGCGGCATCACATTCGTGATGATGACCGAGTATGCGGAGTATTTCCCGGCGCAAGTCGCATTTCCAGCAATCGACGTTGTCTTTCCCCTCGCGCGTGTCATCTCAGAGGCAGGACTGCGCCAGTTTCACACTGCCGAAACGGAAAAGTACGCGCATGTTACGTACTTCCTCAATGGAGGCCGTGAGGAGCCGTTCGACGGCGAAGTGAGAAACTTGGTCGATTCACCAAAGGTCGCAACCTACGATCTCCAACCGGAGATGAGCGCCGCAGGGGTTGGCCGTTCGACGGTTGATGCAATTGAGAGTGGCGAGTACGCGTTCGTCATCGTCAACTTCGCGAACTGTGACATGGTTGGACACACCGGTGTTCTCGGAGCTGCCATCGCCGCGACTGAAGCAGTCGACGCCCAATTGGGTCCGATTGTCAACGCCACTCTCGCAGCGGGAGGGACGGTCATCGTCACCGCTGACCACGGGAATGCCGAGCGGATGATCGTGCCGGGCACGAACCAGCCGATGACCGCTCACACGACGAATCCTGTACCGGTCATTCTGGTTTCGCCTGATGGATCACCGCATCGCAACGTCGAGTTGCGTGATGGGGGGCGCCTTGCCGATGTCGCACCCACGATCCTCGAATTGCTGCACATCGCGCCTCCTGCCGAGATGAACGGCGTTTCGCTCCTCGCCTCTGGCGCAGTTGGCGGGATCACCGGGAATTGAGTCTAGATATCTATAAACAGTGAACGCTGATCGCTAACAGAACGTGTTGTAGATCCTACGTGCGTCCCTTCCCGATTGGGTGTCGGTAGTTCCAACAGTGCCGAAATTAACGCGTTCGCTGGATGCAGATGCTGCCGGGGCAGAGTCGCTAGTAGTCGCTCTGCCCGGTTTGTTGCAAAACTAGTCTGGCAATCGACTGCCGAATGCGCGGCGTCCGGCAAAGGTCGCCTGCTCACCGAGTTGCTCTTCAATTCGTAGCAACTGGTTGTACTTCTCGACACGATCCATTCTGGACGGAGCGCCGGTCTTGATCTGACCCGCGTTCGTTGCAACCACAAGGTCCGCAACGAACGAATCGGAAGTTTCACCGGACCTGTGCGAGATGACAGCAGTGAACCCGGCTCGATGCGCCATGTCGATCGCATCGAACGTCTCGGTCAGCGTTCCGATCTGATTGAGCTTCACAAGAATCGAGTTGCCTGATTTCTCGCGAATGCCGCGAGACAACCGCTTGGTATTCGTCACGTAGAGATCGTCGCCGACGAGTTGGACCTGGTCCCCCAGTCTGCTGGTCAAGGCATTCCAGCCGGCCCAGTCATCTTCGGCCAGTCCGTCCTCGATCGAGATGATCGGGAAGCGGGATGTCGCATCGGCGTACCAGTCGATCATGTCATCTACGGAGAGCGTTCGACCTTCGCCTTTGAGGACGTACGATCCGTTCTCGAAGAACTCGGTCGAGGCTGGGTCCATCGCTAGCAGGATGTCGCTGCCAAGAGTGAATCCAGCGCGATTGATGGCTTCCGCGATGACGTCAAGGGCTTCAGCGTTTGACTTCAGGCTCGGTGCATACCCGCCTTCGTCACCAACCATCGTCGAGTATCCGTTTTCGGAAAGGACAGCCTTGAGTGCGTGGAACACCTCGGTTCCCCAGCGCAGGCATTCTGAGAACGATTCTGCGCCCGCGGGCATGACCATGAATTCCTGGAAGTCGACACTGGAACCGTGTGCGTGCTTGCCGCCGTTGAGGATGTTGAGCATCGGTACTGGAAGAACGTGGGCGTTTGGACCACCGAGGTACTTGAAGAGCGGCATTCCAGCAGATTCGGCGGCTGCGCAAGCAGCGGCAAGCGAAACACCAAGGATCGCGTTCGCGCCGAGGTTCCCCTTGTTTTCGGTGCCGTCGATTTCGATCATCCGCAGATCGATTGCTCGCTGATCGGCGGCGTCGTAGCCTTCAAGTTCCGGGGCGATCGTTTCGTTGACGTTTTCGACCGCGTTGAGAACACCCTTGCCACCGTAACGATCGTCGTCACCATCCCGCAGTTCAACTGCTTCGAACGCGCCAGTCGATGCGCCGGACGGGACGGCTGCCCGTCCGAATGAGCCATCTTCAAGATACACATCGACTTCTACGGTTGGGTTTCCACGTGAGTCGAGGATTTCCCTTGCCCAGATTGCATCGATCGTCGACCCACTCCAGTTCATCGCCATCGCTTGTCCTCCCTTGTCCCCGTATGCTCGCACAGTGATTCAGATTCCCTGACGAATACTACCCCGAGACTTCTCGGATTGAGGGAGATGGACTGTCGGCTGCGATTTCGTCCGTGGGCGATCCTTCGATTGGCGGCGGCGTCATCGAGAATCCGATCTCGCGTTCTTTCGGATCGCGCAAAGTGAGCGAGACTCGTATGATCGTTCCATACGGTAGAAACGCGATGTCGGTGTCGTCAAACGCGTCGTCGCGGCAGAAATGAGCGACTGCTACCCAGGTGTCGGACAGCCGAACAACGTGACACAAATCGAGAGTCGACCCGTTCATGAGGTGAAGTTCGATGATGGGAACTTTTCCGGGGTTTGATGTAATTTCACTGCGGACGTGTTCCGGGAGGACTGACGCAAAAAATAACCGATCGAACACGGGAATCAATCCTTACTTTCATAATGTTCAACTTGACTTTACCGGGATGCTCCTATTCCGTTGATCCTGCCTTGCGGATCGCGCCGGTAATCAAAGCTTCCGTTTCGTACGGATCGGCAACTTCGATGACGATGCGATGGTATCGCGTTTCATGTAATCGGATATCGATCGTTGATTCATGATGGCGAACGCTCCAGAAAGACCATCCCCGGCCCTTCCACCAGTAGCTACCAGCAGTAATTACGGCTGGAACATAGGTTCCTGGCAGTCGGAGGCCATTGGGACGCTTCGACGTCAACGTTCCCGCCCGGGCGCTGCTGATGGAAGAGATCGGGACATCAATCCGGCGCTTGAGTGCGAACACAGCCTCCCAGCCGGATAGGTCAACGATCAGTCGGTCACCCTCGATTGTGACGGTCGCCATTTATCATCTCCTCGCATCAGTCTCAGTGTGTATCCAAACCAACGAATCACCGTATAACACGAACCTTAACTGGAGAACGTTGCCGAAACATGTTCTTGTGCCCGATGTCCGATGCCACTGGTATACTGCGACGTCAATTGAAAACAGCGTTGATGGAGACGGGTTGCGGGCCCGGACGCCGACAGGGACGCCAGGTCTGAGACTGAGAACCGGCACGGTGGACAACCGCGACATTCACTCCGGAGCTGGGCGGTGAACGCCTCCTGTCATTCAGGTCAGGGCCAGTAGTCGCACCCGGGATCTTCCCGTTACAGAAGAGCTTCCGGATTTGTCCGGATGACTGAGGTTGGATCGCCAATAGGCAATATCCAGCGAATCAGGGTGGTACCGCGTGAGCACTCTTCGCCCCTGAGCGAGGGGTGTTTTTTGTTGGTTGCACTTTCTGAACAACGATCTGGCAACGCTGAGGGAAGGTGACGCTCGAATGACCGACGACTTGTTACGTCAATCCCAGGACAGGCTCAACAGGGCGACGAATGAGGACGAACTCGCAGGCTGGTACCGGGACGTGCTCGGACGAAAGGGCACGCTGTCGGAGGCCATGCGGACGCTTGGATCACTATCCGCCGACGAGCGTCGCGACCGGGGGCGGGAACTCAACGAGATCAAGAACCAGCTCGAACGTGCTTTTGCCGCACGTCAGGACGAGATTCGCGCAGCTTCACTCCATGCACGCCTCGAAAACGAGTCCGTAGACGTTACACTGCCGGGACGTAGTCACCCAATAGGCAGCCTGCATCCCATCACCGCGATGATTCGCGAAGCGTGTGACATCTTCGCCCACCTCGGCTTCCAGACACTCGAAGGTCCTGAAGTCGAATACGCGCTCTACAGCTTCGATATGCTCAATATCCCACAGGACCATCCGGCGCGCGACGTCTGGGACACAATCTTCATTCAATCCAACGAGAAAGAAATCACGCTCAGGCCACATACGTCGCCGATGCAGATTCGAACGATGCTGAAACAGGATCCACCGATCCGCGTCGTTGTTCCAGGGCGAACCTACCGCTACGAAGCACAGGATGCGACCCACGAGTGGCATTTTCACCAGATTGAGGGTTTGGCGGTTGATCGGCACATTACGATGGCAGATCTCCGCGGCACGCTCGCTGAATTTGCACGTCAGATCTTTGGTGGAGAGCGAAAAGTTCGATTCCGTTGCGACTACTTTCCCTTCGTTGAGCCCGGCGTCGACATGTCCATCGACTGTCCATTCTGCAAGGGTAGAGGCTGTCGGACATGTAAAGGAAGCGGCTGGATCGAAATTCTTGGAGCAGGAATGGTCCATCCAAACGTTCTTCGAAACGTTGGGTACGATCCGGAGGTCTATTCCGGTTGGGCCTTCGGCATGGGCGTCGATCGGCTCGTCATGCTTCGCTACAACGTTCAGGATTTGCGTTCATTCTATGCCAATGATCTCCGATTCCTGTCTCAGTTCAACCGCGCGAGGCTGTAGGCAACGCGTGGGCAGCGATTCGGGCGGTCACACCTGAGCATCGTGTTCGTTCGTACCGTTGGAAGCCGCAGAACTGGCCTGATCCAGTCGATAACTTGCACGACGCGTACAGGGAGTAACGAATGTTAGTACCGATGAAATGGCTGAAGGAGTTCGTGCCAACCGATCTCAAGACGGAAGAGATCGGACAGCGCTTGACTCTCGCTGGACTAGAGGCCGAAGGGATCACCCGGATCGGCGAAGAATGGGACCAGGTCTTCGTCGCGAAGGTTGAGAGCGTTGAACGCCATCCAGATGCCGACCGACTGGTTCTCGCCACCGTTGCAGCCGGGGAGCATCGACTGACTGTCGTGACAGGCGCACCAAACATCGCTGCTGGACAGCGTGTCGCGTTGGCACTGACAGGTGCTCGACTCGTCGATCCCTACGTCGAAGATTTGCAATACAAGACACTCAAGCCGTCTGTGATCCGGGGCGTCAAGTCAGAAGGCATGGTCTGTTCTGAAAAGGAACTGGGGCTCTCGGCAGAGCACGAGGGAATCATGACGCTTCCCGACGATGCTCCAGTTGGCGTCCCACTGCGTGAGTATCTCGGTGATGACGTGATCGAGTTTGAAATCACACCAAACCTCGTGCATGCCTTCTCTGTCCACGGTATCGCTCGCGAGCTGGCTGCGATTCTTTCCGTGGAATCGAAGCCGATCGAGCGGGCTGATCTTTCGACGATTGAACGACGAGACGACCAGGTTGAGATTGAGAATCCGAATCTGTGCGGTCGGTATGCGGTGGCGATCATCGACAACGTCACCATTGGTCCGTCACCGGAGTGGATGCAGCGGCGGCTGACGGCGGCTGGTATGCGTCCGGTCAACAACATCGTGGATATAACGAACTATGTGATGGCCGAGATTGGCCAGCCGATGCACCCGTTCGATGCCGATCGATTGGCCAGCGAGAAGATCATCGTCCGCCCGGCAGTAAGTGGAGAAACGATCGAGACGATCGATCACGTTCAACGCGAACTCGATGAGCATGTGCTGGTCATTGCCGATGAAACGCGCGCAATTGCCCTGGCGGGTGTGATGGGTGGCGTTGATACCGAGGTCAGTGACGAAACGACAACCGTCCTGCTTGAGTCGGCGTCCTTCGATCCGAAGTCGATTCGACGAACCGCTCGTGTGTTGAAGTTGCCCTCCGAGGCGTCGGCGCGCTTCCAGCGAGGTGTCGATCCGAATCTCGCCTGGCCTGCGACCGAGCGTTTCATCGCACTCCTGCGCAACATCGACCCCGGAGCGAGCGTTCGCTACGTGGCCGATTCGTATCCACGTCCACGTCAACGGGGCACCGTCGACATGAAACTGTCAGAAATCGAACGGCTTCTCGGGATGACGATTCCGACAGACACCGTGCTCGATATCCTCACTAGGCTGGAACTTACGCCAGTCATCAACGAGTCTGCAGATGGTCCGGTCGTCGTCGTGTCCGTCCCAACGTATCGGTCGGACATCAACCTGCCGGCAGATGTTGTCGAAGAGGTAGCCCGAATCTACGGATATGACACGTTGCCGGAACGTCTTCCCGAGGGACGAGCCGTCCCGATCGAACGCGATCCGGCACGGCTCGTTGACCGCGTCGTTCAGGATGCGCTGATTGCGGCAGGATTGCAACACGTCATCACCTATTCCATGATTTCAGACGATGATTTGATCGCCTTGTCGCCGAATCGAGATAGTGTTCCTGATCTGCTAGGCGGTTACACGCGTGCGGAAAGCGATTACGTCCGCGCGACGAACCCGCTCCGCGCTGACTGGGAGATCATGCGGCCGACAATGATCCCCTCGCTGCTCAAGATCGTTGCGGAGAATCGAAAGTACAGTCCGCGCGTTTCGATCTTCGAGACAGCGCGCACCTATCAACCAAACTCACTTGACGAACTTCCTGATGAGCGACGCGGAGTGGCAATCGCGATGAGTGGTGTGCGCGAGCCGGTTGCGTGGCACCACAATAAATCTTCTGAACTCGACTTCTTCGACGCGAAGGGTGCGGTTGAGATTATGCTCAACCGCCTCGGCGCCGAGCGAGTGTCGTTCAAGTCCGTTCTCCATCCATCGATGCATCCGGGCCGTGCTGCTGCTATCTGCGTCGGCGATCTGCAGGTTGGAATTATTGGCGAAGTGCATCCGCAAGTTGCGATAAGTTTCGGCGTCGATGGACGAGTCGCGGTGGCCGAAATCGATCTAGCGGTTTTCGCTGGTTCTCTTCTCGATACCTGGCGAGTTGAAACCGTTTCGCGATTTCAGCCAATCCGGCAGGACTTCGCTGTCGTCGTCGATGAGTCTGTCGCGGCTGCGGATGTCGAGGCGGCAATTCAGTCCGCGGCCGGCAAGTTGGCAGGCTCAGTCCAATTGTTCGACATTTATCGAGGTCCAGGGCTCGACGCCGGTCGAAAGAGTCTGGCGTTTTCGGTGACCTTGGTTGCACCCGACCGTCAATTAGCGGAACACGAAGTCGACAGGGTGCGCGGTCGAATTGAGCAGAATGTACGAAAGCGCGTCGGCGGCACCCTGCGGTCCTGATGTGCGATTCTTAGCAGTCGGGCGGTCGTGCCCGGTGTTTGACGTCGAATAGCATCATCTCGCGATCATGAAGATGATTGTGATCGAGACGTGGAAAGAGCGAATCCGGTCGTGACGCGCACAGGTGACCCGGCGACAACAGTTCAGGCTTCGACACGGATGCGGCCAATCGAGCGCGTGCGCGGCACGCACGATCGGCATTCAACAGAATTGGCACACGGCGACGGCCTCCGTCGGCGCTTGATCGCCAACGCGTCAGCGCATGGATATCAGCCCGTGGAAACGCCGGTACTGGAGCATACCGATCTGTTCCTGAGAAAGTCAGGCGGAGATCGAATCGCGCAACTGTATGCATTTGACCATCGCGGTCGCAGCCTTGCGTTACGACCCGAGTTCACCGCGCCAGCCGTGCGATTGTACGTTGAACACTTACAGGGTGAGCCGCTACCCGTTCGGATGTCGCTGACAGGGCCGGTGTTCCGGTACGAGAAGCCACAGTCGGGTCGGTCGCGGCAGTTCACTGAGTTCGGATGTGAGTTGATAGGCGCTGCCGGTCCGGTCGCAGACGCCGAGATCATCAGTCTCGCGCTTGACGGGTTGAGACTGGCTGGTGTTGATCGACCTCGACTCGTCCTCGGGCATATCGGCATCGTCATCAATTTCCTGAGCGGGCTGGACATCGACCGACGAGCGCAGGACTGGTTGACATGGAGTATGGAGCGGTTGCGAAAGGGCGACGATAGCGCCCATGAGCTGCCGCCACATCTGGAGCGCCTTCAAGCGTCACTCGACGATACAACGGTCCTCCCGGATAGCGATGATGATATTGACGCTGAAACGGTCGCCGCGATTCTGCGCCAGGCCGGAGTCGAGTTTCAGGGCGTGACGAGATCGCCCGAAGACATCGTTCAGGGATTGTTCGCCAAGCGACGGCGGCGATACGATGCCCAAGTGCTGCGCGAAGCTGCCGACTTCGTCAACAAATTGACGCGGCTAGTCGGGTCGCCCGATGAAGTGATGCAACCGCTCCGAGACCTGGTGACCTCAAACGGGCTTGACCTACAGCCGCTCGACGAACTTGATGAGATCCTGTCACTCCTCGAAGCGACAGGCGTTGATCGCTCAGATGTCTGGCTCGATCTTGGGATGGGCCGCGGACTGCACTACTACACAGGCATGCTGTTCGAGATCCATGCTGGCACCTTCAGTGGGTCTCAACTCTGTGGGGGCGGTCGGTATGACGACCTCGCGCAGGTACTCGGCGCGCGCCAGCCAGTCGCTGCCTGCGGCTTCTCGTACGGTCTGGAACGAGTGATCGCGGCCTCGTCCATGGCGTCGGAAGCGACACAGAAACCAATGGTTCTAGTGTTGCAGGCCGATGATCCAGGACGTGCCCTGGCCCTGGCCGCCAGGTTCCGCAGTGCAGGATGGACAGCCAACGTCGATCTTCGCGGAAGAAATCTTGGAGCGACTCGTCGCCTGGCATTGCGGCAGGGATACATTGCGATGGCACGTGAGGTGGGCGGCAGCATAGAAATGGTTCATCTTGCGAGTGACGCGACAGTGACTCACGAGGATGTTCCTGTACCAGACGAGGTCGTCGGACGATGAGGAGTGGGACACATCTGCGGATTGCGCTCACGAGTAAGGGATCGTACGAGGAATCAACTCGTCGGTTCCTCGAAAGTGCCGGGCTGAGTGTCTGGCGACCGAATCCGCGCCAATATGTCGGACGGATGTCGGCGATTCCGGATGTCGAGGTGTTGTTCCAGCGAACTGAGGATATCGTTCATAAGGTTGCTGACGGCAGTGCCGATATTGGAATCACCGGATTTGACATTGTTTCCGAACACACGTCTGACGACCCAAACACACACGTCGTAATCTCGGACCTGGGATTTCGCCGCTGCCAGCTTGTCATCGCGGTTCCAGAATCATGGCTCGACATTACGACGATCGATGATCTGGCTGAACTTTCGATTCAATTCAAGCGCGATGGTCGCCAGCTTCGAATCGCGACGAAGTTTCAAAACCTTGTCGCAGACCATCTGTATCGCAACGGCGTCAACTACTTCACCCTGACCGCGGCCCACGGAGCGCTTGAGGCGGCTCCTGCGTTGGGATACGCCGACGTCATCGCCGACTTGACTGAAACGGGCGTTACGTTGCGCGATAACCACCTGCGCGTGATTGAAGGTGGTGTTGTCCTTCGTGCACAAGCATGCATGATCGCGAACCTGCGTTCGATGGGTGCAGCGCCCCAGCGGCTTGAGCAGGCGCGGGCCTTCATCGAACTGTGTGAAGCGAAGCTACGTTCGAGAAGTTTTCGGACGATCACCGCAAATGTCACTGGATCGTCACCTGAAGCGGTCGGCGACCAGATTATTTCCAACATCGACCTGGCCGGAGAAACTGGACCGACTGTTGCACAGGTATTTCCAAAGCAAGCGGGAACGGAACGATGGTTCTCCGTCAGTGTCATCGTCCCGACGGAGCGAATGCTGCCAGCCGTTGACCATCTGCGCTCGGTCGGCTCGAGCGGCATCACCGTCAGCACCCCGGACTACATGTTCGACAGTGAATCTGACGCATTTGTGCGATTGCGGGATGCGGTGATCAGACACTGTAAAGGGGCTGAGGATACATGGTAACCCGGTTGTTTGACAGCGTTGAAGCTGGTCGGGCATTCGTTCTCCGCAACCGCAATATGACCAACGCAGATCTGTCACCACGCATGCGACACGGAATCAGAAGCGTGTTCGGCGAAGATCTCACTGCCGAACAGGTCGTCAGTCGAATCATCGCCGATGTCCGCGCAAGCGGTGACACAGCATTGCGACGCTACACTCGTGACATTGACCACGTTGAACTGGATGATTTGCAGGTTTCGCAGTCGGAGTTCGACGAGGCAGTTGCAACAGTCCCAGCGGACGTGACTGACGCGCTCCGATTTGCGGCTGAACGAATACGTTCCTTTCATGCGCAGCAGCACGTTGATGGCTGGATGAACTTCCAGCCAGAGGGCGCGCTCGGCCAGATTGTTCGTCCACTCGACCGCGTTGGTCTCTATGCTCCTGGCGGAACGGCACCGTATCCATCATCGCTTCTGATGACGGCTATCCCCGCTACCGTCGCTGGCGTTGGGGAAATCATCGTCTGTGCTCCACCAGAGCGGAACGGTCGAATTGCACCGGTGACGGCTGTCGCAGCGCAGATCGCTGGTGTCACACGGGTATTCAAGCTCGGTGGCGCGCAGGCGATTGCTGCGATGGCGCTAGGAACCGAATCCGTGCCAAAGGTCGACAAGATCCTCGGCCCCGGCAACATATTCGTTGTGCTCGCAAAACGACAGGTGTACGGTGACGTTGCGATCGACGCACTACCCGGCCCGACTGAAACACTGCTGATTGCTGATGCTTCGGCTGACCCCGCACTTTGCGCTGCGGACATGCTGGCGCAGGCCGAGCACGACGCGATGGCGAGCGCAATCCTGTTAACGACGTCCCCTGAGTTGGCCGGTCAAGTGCGGAACGAATTGCAGCATCAACTCTCGACGTTGTCTCGTGAAAGCACGGCAGGAGAATCGCTCGCGCACAATGGAGCGATCGTCGTGGTCTCGACGCTTGACGAGGCGTTTGAGATCGCCAACGAGTATGCTCCCGAACACCTGTGTTTATTGCTGGCTGATCCTTGGGCGCACATTGCGAGCGTCAAACACGCGGGAGGCATCTTTGTCGGCGAACACTCGCCGGAGGTCATCGGTGACTACACGGCTGGCCCGAGCCACGTCATGCCGACTGGTCGGACGGCGCGTTTTTCGTCGCCCGTGAACGTGAGTGATTTCGTAAAGATCATCTCGGTTATTGGTCTCAACGAGCGTGGGCTGCGCGACGTTGGTCCCGCTGCCGTCACGATCGCTCATGCCGAGGGACTCACGGCTCATGCCGCCGCAGTCGAGCGACGCCTCGAAAGGCTGCGTCCGGAGTAGTTCGGGCAGCAGCGTTGTTGGCCGGTGTGTCGCGTGCTGACGAAGCCTGCGGCTACCCGGCGGCGAGGCGTTGCAGCGCATTGAAGACACGCTCTTCGACCGTTAACCCACCGCGATGTTCGACGGCAGCAAGCGCAGAACGAGCTTCTGGCATTGAATAGCCGAGTGCCTCCAGGGCAACGACAGCCTCACGGTCGGCGTCGTCGGTTGGGGTTGAGCCAGCCGGGACAAAGTCGGGCAGTTTCCGGCGCAGGTGAAAGACAATCTGCTCGGCTGTTTTCTTTCCGATCCCAGGAACCTTCGATAGCATGACAGTGTCTTCGTTGGCGATCGCCTCGTAGAGTGCTGCCGGTTCGCCGAACGAGAGAAGCGCCAGGGCCACCTTCGGCCCAACGCCACTTACGGTGAGCACGAGTTCGAACAAGTCGAGTTCCGCCTGTGTCGGGAATCCATAGAGCGTCAAGGCATCCTCACGGACTGCCAGGTGAGTCACGAAATCGATCGGATCACCCGGTGCGCCGAGGTTGGCGAGCACGCGGTTGGAGGTCTGCACACGGAGCATGAAACCGTGAAGATCGACGATGACCGCCGTTGGCTCGACCCGCCCGATTTGACCGCGAAGCCCTGCAATCACGATCGTCCCTCCCCGCTCGATGTCAGTCGGTAAATTCGATCAGCATTACCCGAATACACCATGTCAAGCGTGTTCTCATCCTCGATCTGGCGTGCAACGCGACGTGTCAGTCGATCCTGCCGGAGGATCGGATAGTCGCTGCCAAAAAGCACCCGATGATTCCCGACGAGTGACAATACATGAAGAAACACCGAGTGGTCATACAGGTACGTCGTCGCTGCGGAATCATAGGCGACGTTTTGAGTGACCGCTCGGACCTCTGGCATTAATTCGTAGAACGGCAGCCCGCCACCCCAGTGAGCTAGAACCACTGGCTGCGATGGAAATGCGCTCAGGAAGACAAACAGACGCTCGGGTGTTGCAGCGCCTTTCCCTGGGTAGAGATGACCGATCGGTTCGGTCGAATGCACCATGACCGGCTTCTTGCGCTCGCGGCACAAATCCATCAGGTTCCGAACGGCGTCCGCTTCCGTCAAGTCGAAGCCTTGTGCGTCAGCGTTCAACTCACCGATTCCGACGGCGCCGAGTCCAAACGCCCGCTCAGCCTCAGCGACTGCGCCGGGCTGGTGAGGTGCGACAATCGCAAGAAACGCGAGCCGCTCCGGATGAGCACGACAGACCTCAGCCATCCAATCGTTGTGCTCGCGGCAAATTCCAAGGTCCGCCCAGGGAAAGCCGCAGGCAATTGACGATTGGATTCCACCTTCGTCCATGCTCGCAATGATGTCGTCTGGCGACGCGAGCAGGAGTTTCGGATTCTCGTAACACAAATTGAACCACGCGTCGCGAGAATGATAAGCCTCGCGACGCGCTACGACGTCGGGTGGGAAGATATGCGTGTGCGCGTCGACAATGCGGCGCGTCATCTCAGCCCGTTCTAGGTCGCGAGCAGGATATAGCCGATGATCGCGATAAAGATCACCAGACCGACCAGAACAAGAACCGTAATCAACCTGCTGGCTCCTGCTTCTGCCTCGGTAGGAACAGGCGTTGCCGGCGAATCGAGCACACTGACGGGTGCTGCCCAGGCCACGAGTGCGGACACGTTGTCTGTCGACCCGGCCTGAATCGCCCGTGACACCATTTCGCGCGCCGAATCTTCCGGTGTCATCTGGGACATCATCTGGACGATGTCGTCGTCTTCGAGGTAATCGTGGAGACCATCCGTGGAGATGAGCAGGCGGTCGTCGGGAAGAAGCGTCAGTTCAAAGATGTCGACTTCCACGCGCTGGCGATGACCAAGCGCTCTGGTGATGATGTTCTTGTGATGACTTTCGCGAGCCTCCTCCTGCGTCATTGCGCCCATCGCGACCTGTTCGGCAACGAGCGAATGATCGGTGCTGATCTGATTGAGGGCATTGGCGCGAACGAGATATGCTCGGCTGTCGCCGACATTCCCCAAGACAAGATCGTTCCCACGAATCGCTCCGACAACGAGTGTCGTCCCCATCATGTTGTGTTCACCGTCGGCAGAGCCGTCGGCGAAGATCCGCTCGTTCGCCAGCCGGAAGGCCTGTTTCAGCATCAGGACGAGATCGTCGGTGTCAGTACTGCTGAATCGCTCGATCAGCGTATCGATCGCCATTTGAGCTGCAATTTCACCGCGCTGGTAGCCACCCATACCGTCGGCAACCGCCAGCAACGTCAGGTCGTTGCCAGGAGTATCGACCAGCACATTGTGATACACCGCGTCTTCGTTTTGCTCCCGAACGGGTCCGGGGTCAGTTGCCGCACCTACAACCAGCCGGCTGTCCTCCACGTCCGCGCTTCTCCTCAATTACAGGCGAGGCCGCATTGCGGCACCATTGGAAAGATCCGATACCCTGCTTGGAACGGATAGTGCGTACACTCGCCTATAATACGACACCGTTTCGCGTTTGCACTGCTGCTTGCACATCCTCGGCCACAAGTCGCGAAACGCTCACCTTGTAGCGAGGAGTAAGTATGCCAAGTCGGATTGCGTCGCTCATTCTACTGGTCCTGGTCGTTTTCTCCACATCTGCATGCATGGGAGACGATGACAGCGACGACGACGCTGGAAACGGGGCTAGTGCAAGCCCTGACACAGAATTGACAGCGGAAGACATTCTCGTCGCCGCCAGCGAAACCTGGGCTGATACCAGCAGTGCCCACTTTACGCTCGAAATCGATGGTGACGCGTATCTGGATTCAGACGAGTCGATCAGGCTGATCTCGGCAGACGGTGACATCAAACGACCCGGATCGGTGATAGCCAAGGCGAGTGTCGATGCCGAGATTACGGTGGTCGAGATCTCACTTGCCGCCGTTGACGGCGAAATTTTCATCACCAATCTGTTGTCCGGTAATTGGGAGCGAGCTCCTGAGGATTTCAGCTATGACCCTTCAGTGCTGTTTAGCGACACCGATGGAATCGGGCCAATCATGACCGATCTTCAGGACCCGAAGCTCGAAGGTACGGAGGAAGTGAACGGCGTTTCAGCCCACAAGATCACTGGAACGGTCACGGCGGATCGTGTCGAAGACATCACAGCCGGAACGATTGAGGGCGAAGCCATCGAAGTCACACTGTGGACTGGCGTAGAAGATGCGAAGTTGCTCCGCGTCGTATTGACCGAACCCGAAGGAGTTCGCGAATCGCCGGCAACGTGGACATTGGACATGACGGAGCACAACAAGGAAATCGAGATCGAGGCACCAGTAGTGCCGACTCGAACCTCCTGACCGTGTCAGATCTCGAGGCCACGGACCGGCAGCAGAGACTTATCCTGCTGCCGGTCCTGACTGTCGTGTTTCTTGCCGCGCTTGACCTGACGGTCGTTGCGCCGATTCTTCCGTCCGTCCTGCGGGATCTTCAGATCAACCCGGTTGATGCCGACAAATATTCGTGGATCGTCCTGTCATACCTCGTTGCATACACGGTGACCGTGCCTGTCACAGGTCGTATTTCT
>JBGSWU010000259.1:0-6248 GCA_041751795.1 Thermomicrobiales bacterium | reverse complement strand
GCCGCTCCAGAGTGGCACCGTGCAGGTTTCGCGGAGCAGGTTCTTCCAGAGTTGGGCGTTGACGAACGTTTCCTCGTCAGAACTGAAGATTCCAAAGACGGATCGGGACGCGACAACGATGATCTTGGATTTCGCACGGCTGAGCGCGACCGTCAGTCGCCGAGGGTCCATCAGGAACTTGCTGGCAGCGACGAGGTATTGTGGGTCGCTTTCTGTCGCGGTGTAGACAATTACGTGCCGCTCGTCTCCCTGGAATCGTTCCACGGTATCAACGGCACTCTTCAGTATCGTCCCGTCCTCGGAATGAAGATGCGTCACCGATGGAACATGCTCGATGAACGCAGCACGCTGTGCGCGGTGCGGAACGACGACCCCGAGCCCGATGTACGGATCGAGGCCGTTCCGAGGGAGATTGTCGTGCCCGACAACGACCGGGATCGTTGCGAGTGCCTCAAGCACAGGAGTAATCAGCACGCGTTCGAATGGATTCTGAAGCTGTGAACTCGCTTCGTCATGAATGATGACCACGAGCGGAAACTCCGGGTCGAGGACGGAAGCAACGAACGGATCGTCGTGCGGAATCGGGCCAAGCGTCGTGGTCCGTTTGGAATGGAACGGGATGTTGTCCTGCCGGTAAACCTCGCGGCGTAGGAACTCCGCCATCTCAGCATGCAGGCGATAGCTTTCTTCGAACCGGATGATCGGCAGGTCGAGAGGAAGCAACGTTTCGAAGAGTGATTCGTACGTCCTGTACTCCTGAAAGGTCCGGCGCGGCTCATTCGACCAGCTATGCTTCACAATCGGCGGCATCTGACGATGGTCGCCGACGACGATCAGCCGACCGTCCTGTTTCAACGGCAGTGCCGCGAGGATCGCTTCAGGCAGGTTCATCTGCGAAGCCTCATCAAGGATCAGACAATCGGCGATCTCGTGACCGAAGATCTCCTTGCCCCACTTGTCTTTGAGTGCACCACGGGTGCCCGCTGGGGGTGATCCGACAATCGCCCACTCGTTGGCCATGATCTGGTCGATCGCCGTTGGCTGCCCCTTTTCCTTATTCCGATCCGCGTGCAACGCGACGATTCGGCGGCCAGCGTCGCCTCGCGGTCGAATCCGAAAGAGGGGAATCTGAAGTAATCGGCGATCAAAGAAACGCTCGAAAATGACCGGCTGTTCGACAAACCATTCTTCCAGCTTCTCCTGAACATCTCGAGCGTTGTCGAGCAGGACATCGGTCGCAGCGTGGGTTTTGCACGTCAGGAACGAGCGGTACGGTATCCCTGCTGCCATCGCACCCTGGACCCGCGCGAAGAGCGCGAATGCAGTCGAATAGCTCTTTCCGGTGCCTGGAGGTCCCTGAACGAGCAGAACCGGCGTTTCGCCATGTCCTGCGATGTAACTGCGCTTTCCGGGCTCGAAATCGTGGAATACCCCGGCAGCATCCAGAGCGTCCAGCCCGTCAAGAAACCTCTGCTGCCCGGAGGCAGCGGCATCGGGCCAATCGAAGCGGTTGTCCGTCATCAGTGACGTGTCGGAGAGCCAGTCGAACAGCGTGTTAACGCCTCCTCCGATCAACCCTTTGACGAGTTCAGCCAGGTGCGACCCGTACCAGTTGGTCGGATCGGTATCGAGTGAATAGGTCAGATTCTCTTCAAGCGGTTTGTTATTGAAACCGGTCGTGCCGAAGACATAGCCGTCCTGCCCACGCCCCTGACCATTCTTCATCTCAACGAGAACACGGGCGGATTTCGCTCTTCCATTTGCTGATCGATCGATCACCATCTTCACCAGCTCGCCCCGCATGCCGTACAGCAACTGCTTCGGGGTCGGAGTGAACTCGTACCGTTCATTCTCTGGCAGCCGGGAGTCGATCGCCCAGCGAGGAAACAACACGAGCGTGTCACGCGATCGAAACGATGACAGGCTCAGGATTTCGTCGAGATCACAGTCGATACCATCGGTCTGAATTCGAAGCCAGAATTGCATTCCTTCCTGGCTCCAGTCCGATTCCTGTCTCTGCTCCTTCGGCAGCCGCACGCTTTTCGCATCGGGGTTGGCCGCCGTATATGCTGCTCGGTACTGCTCGCGTAGTTCCATGCGTTGGCGATTGTTACGGTTAAGCGCAGCCACACCCGGCTCCTGGTCCGATTCCAGGTAGCGGACTACCAGCGTTTCTCCTGCGAGGACTCGTCGCTCTGGCGGAGCGAGATGTGCAGTTTTCCAGGACGCCAGTTCAGTGTGTCGTTCGATCGTTAGAAACTCGAGAAGCGCGTTCGCCATTTCTCGCGACCGATCTTCGAAGTCGGCCAGGCTGGAGATATCAAATGCGCTCTTCACTGTCTGTCGATTACCGCGAAAATCGTTCGCGATATGTTCCATCGCTTCGAGGCGGCGACGCTGGAACCGTTGAATCAATTCCGAATCGACGCCGCGGAAACGTCGATAGTCATCAGGATCGTGGTCTTCGGGGTCGTCAAGTTGGCCCCAGGCTGCGTACGCATATTCCAGGGGAATGAAGCTGTTGAAGCGCGACCGGTTGGTATACCAGGCGTCGCCATCCTCACGCTCCAGCTTGCCCCAGAAATCAAACATGCGAACACGGAACAGGCGCCGAAACTCCTCCGGCTCGTTCCACTTGAATCCCAGAAACGCTGCGACCGCCTGCATCGACTGGCAGACCATCGGGTAGTTCTTCAGTTCACGAATCTCGTTTTCGAGGAACGTCGCAACCGGTGAATCGAAGGCGGCGATCTGGGTGATGAAATCGAACAACGGTGTCGCTTCGACAATGCTCGCGAAGTGCCGCGAAAGCGCGTCAAGCAACATCGTCTGCTGCAACGAGTCGTAGAAGATGAGATGGATTGGAGCCTTTGGCAATCCCTCTTCGTCAGGTGCGGCGATTTCGGTCAGAGCTGCCAGCACATCACGAATCCAGTTGACGAGGAGTTGGCGTTCGTCATCAACAGTCTCGGGTGGCCCGTCAGTCATGACAACGACCGATCGCCGCCGTTGGGGGTCTTCGACACCATCCTGGTTGCCTGTCAGCATCGCACCGAGCAGACAGATGCGGTCGTGCAGGTAGTCATGTTGCGCGTCGATATAGATCCGGACGAGATTCGGGTTTTGGTTTGCGTCGGAGTACGGCAAAGAGCCGTACCCTTTGCTCGGGATGTAGTTGATTGCCTCTACCTGGTCGTTGACATACTTCCGATACCGGTGGGCTCGATGAATCAACTCGTCGAGACGCGGTCCGACGGGCCACGTCGCGGCCAGCGTTCTCGCCCGCGCCTCATGGCCAGGTGCCGGGAGAATCGTGGCGGGGTCACCAGGTGAGGGAACCTTGATCGCAGCGAGATCAACGGTCGTCGTGATTCCTGTCCGGATCAGCGAACTCTTCTGCTGAACCGTGAGATGCGGGATCAGCGACAGGTCATCCTTCTCGGCGGTCCACTTCATGCAGAACTCAGAGTAGATGCAACCATCGCACTTGTAGCTCAGGTGAAACGGAACCTGATTGAACGGCATCTCCGCGACGCGAATCGCGCGGGAGTTCACACCGGTTACCAGATCTTCGACCGCACGCAGGTAGTGATCCGGATTCTCGACCGTTTCCAGGAGCGCGTTCGTGACACCAAATTGATCGAGCGCGGCCGCTCGCTGGTCCATCCGGCGCTGTCGCTCTCTCTCATCGACCAGCGCATCGTCCAGTTCCGACGGGCCACGATAAAGGACCGCCATCTGAATTATGTCGCACGCGACATCACTCTCAGCCAACAGTTTGGTCAGCATCGCATGGTAGAACGCGACCTGAACGCGATGCTCGACTTTGGCCGATCGCGAACTCTTCATGTCGGCAATCGTCACCGTCAGATTGCCCTCATCGCTACGGTCGAGCCGGACGATGTCGACGTCACCTCGAATCAGCCAGCCATCGAGATCGACTTCGAGGCGTGGTTGAAAGATGACCGATACCGACCCTGGAGCGAGTTGCCGTGCCGAATGCACCAACCGATCGTTGTCGGCCTGTCGTGCGCCTGAATCTCCCGTAGAGGCAGCAAAGTTCTCAGTAGGAAATCGGCGTGCAACAGCCGATTCGGTGGCCTCTTCGAAGTCGGACCCTGAGCGAGTGAGTAAAACGGGAATGGATTGTGGCGTCACGTCATAGTCGCGCATGAAGCGTTGTCCGAACGCACGCTCGTGGAGCCTGAGTCGGAGATAACGTTCACATTGTTCAAGACGGATGAACTGAGAAATATCGGTCGGAGCGATCTTGCGCTGACCAGAGTCGACGACGGGTCGCGGGAAGCGGGAATTGCTCATGACAATGAATGTCCTCAAGGCGTTCGATGCGGTAGATGCAGATGATACCGCGCCTTGCCAGATCGCGTACCGCAGGACGACGACTCGCTGGACGTAGACCCCAACCGCGAACGAACGCGATCAGCCGTCGGCCGGCTGGCGCCCTTGGATCCCCTGCAATGACTTGCTCGATCGTGATGAATCCATCGTAACGATCCAAAGTCAATTTGTCGTCGTCGCAATATCACAGAATTGTCACAGCCCGGCACGAATGGCGGACTCGCAAACTGTCCGAAAGGTCAGGAGGAAAGCACATCGGATAACCGATGCCGTCCCGTGCATCCCAGCATACGATGGGACTGTCGGTGATTGACGACGATGTCAGTGAATCGCAATGGCGCGATCCGACAACCTTTTTTAGATTGTCCAGCATGCCAGGAGGGCGGGATCAACGATGGATCCGTATACGGCGATGAAGTCGATTGAATACAATCAGCAGGAACTCGCGCGACTGCGCGGGAGCCGCAACTGGGTGTCACTCTTCAAGAAGTAGTAATCCGGTGACGGTAACAAACGACGAGCCATATGACGAGGCGAGCAGGTTTGCTCGCCTCGTCATCGTCTCTCATGTTACAGACCTCGACCAGCCCAATCAGCGCAACCCACCGACCCGCAGCCAGCGGTACCCGTACCCTTCCATCTTCATCGTCGCGTTCTTCGCGGAGAGCGGCTCATACTGGCGATCCCCGAAGAGATCAACCAGTTGTTCTAGTTCCCACTCACTCAGGTCCAGCGTAACGTCGCATGGCTCCTTCGACAGATTGTGGACAGCGACGGCGATGCCAGCATCGTCCCATCCCGCACAATGCGCGAAGACCGTAGGCGCGCCCGTGTTGAGTTCCCGTATCGATCCCCACCCAAACTCCGGCGATTCTTTGCGAGCACGAATCAGCGTCGCAAACCAGTTCAGCAGCGAATCCGGATCACGCCGCTGGCTGGTGACATTTACCTTCTGATATCCGAACATCTGGTCCGATGTCACTGGCCGCACGATCTTGCCGTCTTCCGCCTTCGAGAAGCCAGCGTTCGGCCCTTCGGACCACTGCATCGGCGTGCGAACGGCGAACCGTTCCGGCAGGTCAAGGTTCTCACCCATCCCGATTTCTTCCCCGTAGAAAATCATCGGGGTACCAGGAAGTGAGAAGAGCAGGCTGTACGCCATCTCCAAACGACGGCGATCCCCAGCCATCATCGTTGCAAACCGTCGTCGTAATCCACGCTCGTAGATCTGCATTCCGGGATCGGGGCCAAATGCCTGAAAGACTTCCTGCTTTTCCCGCTCCATCAACCGGCTGAGATTGAGTTCATCGTGGTGGCGGGCAAAGTTCACCCACTGTCCCTGACTGGGAATCGACGGGAGGTCGCGAAGAGCGGTCGAGAGCGGATCTGGCCGTTCGATGGCCAACGCGAGGAAAAAGTCGCGGTTGACGAGGAAGTTGAAGAGCAGGTGAAACTCGTTTCCTCCGCCAAAGTACTCGGCAATGACCGTCGGGCCTTCGTCGACCTCAGCAAGGAAGATCGCATCCCCACGACGATGCTCAAGGAAGTCGCGCATCTCGAGCAGGTACTGGTGCGGGTTCGTGACGGAATCTGGCCGGTCAACGCCCTCGGTTTCGATGATGAACGGTGCGGCGTCGATCCGAAACCCAGCAACTCCCAATTGCAGCCAGAGACCCATCGTGAGCCGCAGTTCCTCGCGGACGGCCGGATTGGTCATGTTGAGGTCCGGCTGGAACTCGTAGAAGTGATGCAAGTACCAGGCTTTGGCCTTCTTATCGAACGTCCAGATGCCTTTCTGGACGCCGGGGAAGACGACCTTGTCGCTCGTGTCACCTGGATCGTCGTCGCGCCAGACGTAATAGTCGCGATAGGGCGAATTCGGATCGCTG
>JBGSWU010000258.1:0-2269 GCA_041751795.1 Thermomicrobiales bacterium | reverse complement strand
GATGAATGCATTCAAAGAAAAACACTGGCTTCCGGATGAGCAGGTTGTCCTCCTGGCCGCGAGCAGACATGCTCGACAAAACGCCTTCGACCTCCACTTCCCTGCCTACTCATCACAGGATCCGAAGACCGGCGAATGGCGCTTCCAAATATCAGTCGGCCAGTTTGATACTGCGTCCTACACCGGTTCCCTGACACTTACGTCGATCGATCCTGCTGCGCCGCCGACGCTCGATCATGGCTACCTAACCGACCCAGCTGGCCGCGACCGCGATACGCTCGTTCACGGACTGGAAATCGCACTCGACATCGTTGGCCGGATGTCTGACGCTGGGTATGTTGCCTCAGTTCTCGCACCTGACACGACGAAAAGGAGCCAGGAAGACCTCGTCCGTCATCTCGAAATGTCGATCCGCACCTGCTACCACCCCGGTTGCAGTTGCCGCATGGGTCAGGCGGGCGACCAGACCTCGGTTGTCGATGCGCGTGGGACTGTCCACGGCTTGAGCGGACTTTCAGTCTGTGACGCGTCAATTTTCCCGATCCTGCCGCGCGCCAACAACAACCTCCCGGCTGCGATGCTGGCTGAGATGCTGGCACCCGTTATCGGGGGATGACGCGGACGTTTTCGGAACGATCGCTGTTGGTCGCAGTTCTTCACTGGTATTGACGGATTAGCGATGTGAGGTCACGCAGACCGCTCATCTCGTCCCCGGGTTCCGTCCGTGGCAGGTTGAAAACGATCCGGTGCGCCCCCACATCGATGAACTGTTCGATCACTGCCTGGTCGCGATGTGTCGCGTAAATTGTCGTCGGTATCGGTTCCCGGCCTTGTTCGTCACAGCGCCGGTGTAACTCCGCGATCCTCGCAACAACCTCGTCGTGCTCGTTCGGCATCCATTCGTCGCCGTAGTCGAGGACGCGGTCAAGGACATGAGGACCCTCTCCGCCGATGACGATCGGTGGGTGCGGCGTCTGGACAGGTTTCGGCCATTGCCAGAGCGGATCGAAGTCCACAAAGCGACCGTGGTACTCCGCCTGCTCGTGTGTCCACATCTCGCGCATCGCCAGCGCATGTTCCCGCATGATCGACCAGCGATGCGGTGGAGAAACGCCGTGGTTCGCCATCTCCGGCTCGTTCCAGCCAGCCCCAATGCCGAACAGCACCCGGCCATTCGAAACGACATCCAGCGTAGCAATCGTTTTCGCCAGCACGATTGGATCGTGCTGCGGCAATAGACAGACGCCGGTCCCGAGCAACAGCCGATCCGTGACAGCAGCGACACTCGCGAGCGCGATGAACGGGTCCACCATCTGCTTACAGGCTTCGAGCCAGCCAGGGTCCTCCGGAAACAGCGATCTGACCGAGAGTGGAATGTGAGTGTGTTCTGGCAGGTACAACGCATCAAAGCCGCCTGCCTCAAGTGCACGACCCAGTTCTCGAATGTCAGACGTTTGTGCGGTCACCCGAATCTGTACGCCGAATCGCATGGCTATCCCTCTCCGATCGTCGTTCTCCACGATCACGATATCGGAGGGATATGCCCGCCGCATCGGACAAATCACGTAGTGTTGCCTGGAGATTGATCCTTGGCGAGACGAATTTATCCTCAGTGTCGCATTGTAGAACGACCATGCTGATTGGAGCAGACTGTGAAGGTTGTAGGCGTCGATGGTTGTCGAGGTGGCTGGATCGCCGTCGAATGGAATCCCGGCGCTGACTCCTGGGTGCCACGCTGCTACCCATCATTCTCCGACCTCTTGCGAGAATGTGCCGACGCCGACGCTATTGGCGTCGATATCCCAATCGGATTACGCGACGACGTTCATCCTCGCCACTGTGACATTGAGGCGAGGATGTTCCTCGGATGGCCACGCAGTTCAAGCGTCTTTCCGGCCCCTCAACGATCGCTGCTGGAGTGTGCGAATTTCGCAGAGGCATCCGCACGATCCCGTTCGCGCTTTGGCAAGGGCATTTCTCGACAGGCGTTCAACATCTACGACAAAGTCCGTGAAGTCGACGCGCTAATGACGCCAAACCTCCAGAAACAGATCGTCGAAGTCCACCCTGAAGTGACTTTCAAGGAAATGAACAGTGGACAGCAACTGGCTGACTCGAAAAAGACGTCTGCCGGATTCGATGCTCGCAGAACGCTACTCGCAGGTACGGTCTCACGTGACATTCCCACGAGTCGCGTAGATGCACGACGATTGGTACCGAACGTCGGCGCCGACGATCTCCTCGACGCTTTTGCCGCCGCATGGACCGC
>JBGSWU010000257.1:0-15246 GCA_041751795.1 Thermomicrobiales bacterium | reverse complement strand
CACAGCGATGCTTTTCTGAGAAGACGATCCGCTCAACCGGCATGTCCTCCATCCGATTGTCGAACTCATGCTCCAGCCGCCAGCGGCAGACCGGGCAGAGATCGCCCTCGATGTAGATGCCGTACTCCTTCAATACCTCCGCCCGGATTGGTTCCGGAATCAGGTGGAGCGGCTCCTCGTGCATTGGACATCCCTGGATCGCGTAGACGGCGCCCTCGTCGGTCCGCGTGTGATTCTCAAGGCCGTGCTTGATCATCGAGACTATCGTCGATTTGCCTCCGCCAACCGGACCCATCAGCAGCAGGATTCGCTTACGAACTTCGAGACGCTGGGCCGCCGACTGGAAGTACTCGACGACCTGAGCGAGTGGCTTGTCGATTCCGTAGATCTCTTCATCGAAGAATGCATAATGCGGCATTCCTCGCTCGTCGGTTTCGACGCCGGGAGCGACGATCATGCTATGAATCCGAGCATGGGACAACTGCGAGATGGCTGGGTTCTCCCGGACCAGATCGAAATACTCCGCGAAGGTGCCCGTCCATTGAAGCAGAGACTCCTCTGCACGAAATGTTTGTAGACGCTCTGACAATTGCATTGGGACCTCCTGCTGATCGACCATGACCTCGCGTTCATGCGAGGTACGAAGAAACCGTCCCGCACGACGTTCGTGCGCGACCATACCGAAGTGCCGGTACGAGCACCGGACCGGTTCAATCAGCAGACCGGGTCAGGGGTGCGAATGAGGTGGCTCCGAGGCGGAAGTGTCCCGACGGTAACGCTTTGCATCGTGACGTAGCGTCACCAATTGACTAGTACGAAGTTCGAGAACGACCGCGCCCGACGAGGTCTCGCTCGTTCCCACACCATCGTGGCCTGTTCCAAGCGAGAAGCGGTTACTAACAACGCGGAGAGGTCGCGTTCACTCAACGATGAGCGGATGACCGGCGTCATTGCCGGTACGAAGAACCGGCGGTGTACGTACGCGTTGGACGTATACTACAGTGGGTAGATTATGTTTGCAAGCCCATTCGGCGTCTTCGTTCGGGCTGCGCAAACTCTATGCGATGTGTTATACGCATTATGTTTGGGAATGCCCACCTTACAAGGACCACAACGTCCGTATTGGTCCCAGTACTTCTGGCGATTCCCACCATGAACGCCGTTCGTTTAAAACAGGCGTCCGTACTGTATGTAACGTACTAAACGACCGTTTGGTTTCGTTTCTCACTCGATGATCAACGATGTCGGGAACTTTGTCTGTACGCTGGACAACACGCCGGATGTTGCCCAGCCAACAGTGAGGATTGTTAAATCTGAACCGAGGTATCCCCGTTCAACGATGTGCAAACGGGACGACAACAAGGCTTCCGACAATCGTGCAAACGAGGTTGACGACGTCATTGTCGAGTCCCACAATCCCGCCGATCTGTTCCGTCCGCGCGCCACATCGATGAATGACTGCTTCAGTCGCGACTTCACATGACGTGCACCGACGACGCTCTTGAACGAGTTCACCGAGGATACTGTCTGTCAGAGATCCGGCCATGCCTCCGATGGCGACACCCGTACCAACGGACAGAGCTCGCGACCATCCACTTCGTCTCCCAATGAGAATGGTCGCGAGTGAGGCGATTGTCAATGCTCCACCGAACGCGGCGAGCGATCCCTGGAGAGTGACGGCCCCCGACGTTCCTCGGGGTACAGCTCGTCCCGATAAAACGAGATGAGGTACATTCCTGGATCTAGTGCCGATCTCCGTCGCCCAGGTGTCAGCAGTCGCGGCTGACAGCGCACCGGCCGTCAACGCGATCGCAAAGGTTCGATCACCGCCGCCTGCAATCAACGAACTCAGTGCGGCGATCCCTCCATTGGCGATAACCTGTTTCTCATCGCGCTGGCTGCCCTTCGCGGCGACGTCGGAACGACCGTTCGATCGGGACAACATGGTTGACGACACAAAGAATGTGCCGAGCAGGGTCGCACCGGGCCATGACGTGCCGCTCGCGATCCCGGTGCCAACGCCAATGGCAGCCAAGGCTCCTCGATTCGTAAGCGCTTTCAGTCGCCAACCCGCCGCGCTGATTGCCGTCGATGCAGCGGCCCCCCAGATCAACCGATTGTTCACGCGCCTGGCTTCGTGCGTGGACGCTGGAGCACGACGAGTTCGTCCTCGCGGATTTCGAACGTCCACCCGCCCACCATCGCAATTGCAGGCGAACTGATCTCAGAAAAGTGGATCGTAACCGTCTGACCGTCCACGACTTCATCCGTGGTTGGGTTCAACGAAAACGGATGTCGTGGGCTTCCGACGATCATCCGATTTCCACCGTGACGCTCACACGCGAGTTCGACTAACCGCGCTGCCTCAGCCTCGTCCAGCATCAAACTACCATTCACGTTCCACCCATCGTTTCTTTCAACAAGGATGCTACATCATCGACGCACTTTGAAGTGTTCTCATATTATGTAGAGTTGCTACGCAAAGCGGATGCTATACTTTTCCCGGCTCCGTAGCTCAATGGCAGAGCAGCGGACTTTTAATCCGTGGGTTCAGGGTTCGAGTCCCTGCGGGGCCACCACGCGATTTCTTTCACCTTGTAATCATTTCGCAGTCACGTATCAGGCCTGCCGGTGTTGGTTCTGGATAGTTACGTCCAGCCATACACCGTGTTCAGTGTGCCCTTCAACTGAGCAAGCAACGGGTCACGCCTCGTGCAATCAATCGCATGAATTCCATGAGCAGGACGAGTCAATGCCAGTCAAGCGAGGGACGAGAAGGTGGCATCGATGTGGAACTGTGAACGTTTCTGGACCGTTTGGAATCAACGTTTGGATCACCGGTTAGACAGACACGTGTCCTTCATTGTCCGGCGTACTGAATGTCCACGTAGAGGCAGCGGAAAAGAGAATCGGGGAGCACTCAATCGAGTTCAGTAGAAACGTGTCGGCCCAGACGACCCGTCCCGCTCCCCGCTGAAGATCATCGATGGTTTCGGATATCGATTGGATCGCCCGTTAGTCCTCATTCAAGATTTTTCTGCGAGCCATCGACTACCTGATGACGAGTAAAAGCGAGTATCGTGGCTGGCGATGTCATCCAGGATACGGCGCAGATGTCAACTGCATCACATGGTGTCGCAATCGACGTGCACGAACGGCCTCGTTCTACGACGACCAACGAGGTCAGCAGATGAATGGTGATCACAGTTCGAACGCACGACTGCCAATCGCGGTCGGTGGCAGCGTTAGGTAATACCAGCTCTAGGTTCGCGTCAATCGCCTCAGCAAACCCGGTTGCTGAACCGGTCCGCCTGAACGTCGCCGGAATGCTTCATCGAGAACAACAGCAACATCCACGGCATCGTACACCCACTCGAACGGCATCGGGGCAGTGTGCGCAGCGCCATCGACCTTCTTCATTCCAGTTACTACGACTGACTTGCTCAACTCAAAAAAGCCGACTGATTCAGCCGCATCGTCGTCCAGTCGCCGACCAATTGCGCGAAGAAGGTCTTCGTATCCGGTCGGCTGCAGTTCGCCAGCGCGGGGACGACGCTCTCCGTCACCACGAGCCGTAACTGCTACCAGCTGAGGCAAATCGCGATCAAGAAACTCGAGTGCTTCAGGGGTTCGACGTCCAGGACGCGTACCTCGTGCCAGAAAGCCTCCGCCAACTTCCCAAAGACTGATCGACCGGTACTCCTGGACGTCCATTTCGCGGCCGATAACGCGCATTCGATTTTGATACGTCGGAAGGCGTAGCTGCGTTTGGACATCAGGGCCGACAACGATCGGTTCGGGAAGTGGACCCGTGGATTCGGTTCGAAGAATCTGCCGCACCTGCAGCGCGACCGTCGGCGCGAACTCTGCCTTTTTGGGCACATAATCGCGCACTCCAGCCCGGAAGGCCGCGATCGCGACATCCTCAGTCCCTGCGTTGGAAAGCATGATGACCGGGAGTCCCGGCTGCCGTTGATGCAGACGAGCCAGGCTACGCAGTCCGTCTATGCCCGGCAATTCATAGTCGAGCAGGCAGACAGCACAGGAGTTGTGCTCGAGCCAGTCTGTGGCAGCCTGGACATTGGTGAATTGGGTGAGGCTTGGCAGCCCGTAACTGGCAAATGTCTGATTCAAACGCTGCATGAGAATCTGATCGTGCGCTACCAGCAGTATGCCTCCGCGGCTCACAGCACACCCATTCTAATTGACAGGACCCACCATGAATCCATTGCACCGAAATATTGACATCGCACCAAATCTCAACCGACTTCGGCGGATTATGCCATAGGAAGGCACGCGTGAATCTGGCAACACATCGCAACGTGAATGCCTGAAAACGAACATCCAGCGAACGTGACGGCACTATTCGCGAGAATCCAACCAGTTCCCGGCTGCGAAAACCTGACGTCCTTCAACAAACGTCCCGAGTACCTGCAACGACAATAATTCATCCGGGTCGATTGCCGTTGGGTCGGCGTCGAGGATTGCGAAGTCTGCATATTTACCGGCCGTGACACTGCCCTTTTTCCGCTCCGCGAACTCCGCCCAAGCAGCGTCCAGCGTGTACCCCTTCAGTGTCTGTTCTATCGTCAGCGCTTCATGAGGTTGGCGCCCGCCTACAGGTTGTCCATCGAGGTCTTTCCGGGTGACTGCCTCGTAGAGTCCAACTCGCGGATCGAGTGTTTCCACTGGCCAGTCTGTGCCAATACAGATGTGGGTCCGATGTTTGACAAACGACTGCCAGGCATAAGCACCTTGCATCCGTTCAACGCCAACTCGTGACTCGACCCACGAGAGATCCGTGATCGCGTGAACGGGCTGGAGTGATGCGATCACGCCAAGTTCGGCAAATCGACGCATGTCGTGGTCGCTAATGACCTGCTCGTGCTCGATTCGATGTCGATGGTCGGGTCTGTCGTAAGCCCTCGTCGCGCGCTCAATCGAATCAAGTGCCATCTTGCAGGCAGCGTCGCCGATTGCATGTAACGCCACCTGGATGTGGTGTCGATGTGCTCGCTCGATGATCGGGTCGAGTTCCGCCTGGGAGATGCGCAATACCCCGGTGTTGTCGACATCGTCAGAGTATGGACTCAGCATTGCAGCTGTCCGCGACCCCAACGTCCCATCCAGACTGATCTTCAGCGCCCCGAGTTTGATCCAGCCATCACCGAATCCGGTTCGCGCACCGATCGCGATCATTGGTTCAAGAAACGGCTGTTCGACTTCCCATCCGCGGACGAGCGTATTGATTCGCAGCGTCAGCTCGCCACGTTCGCGGAACTCCTGAAAAAGGGCAATGTCCTCGGACGGCGCATTGTCGTGGATGCTTGTGATTCCGAAGCGTGCGGCCTCAGCCAGTCCACGTCGGAACGCTTGCGCTCTCGCCGCATCATCTTCATCCGGGAGAATGTTTTCAACGAGTTTCTTCGCGGTTTCCTGAAGGATGCCGGTCGGTTCTCCGTTGTCGTCGCGGACGATCCTGCCACCATAAGGATCTGTTCGATTTGCGTCGATTCCCGCTAGTCGAAGTGCGGCAGAATTCACCCAGCCGACATGACCATCAGCACGACTCAAATAGACCGGATTGTTCGGCGCGATAGCGTCCAGATCTTCCTTCGTCGGCAGCGCGACGACATCAGTTCGTTTTGTCTCGTCCCAGCCACGACCGATGAGCCAATCACCAGGTTGGAGGTTTGCGACCTGTTCGGCGACCCGTCGCTGCATTTCTGCAAGCGTCGTTGCACCGCCGAGTCGCACTCGATTCAGCGTCAGACTCCCACTGACGAAGTGCGTGTGTGCATCGATGAATCCCGGCATCAACGTCGCGCCATCGAGGTCGATGACCCGAGTTGCTGCGCTGCGCAGTCCCCTAATTTCCTCAGTCGACCCAACCGCAAGGACCTTCCCGTCACGAACTGCAACCGCTCCAGCACGGGGACGATTGGGATCGATCGTGAGTACTCGACCATTAACGAACAATTGATCTGCCATTCCCAAATTCCTCTCGACGTTCTCCGTGATTGTCATGTTGATCGCGTAGTGTGTATTGCGTAATGAGAATACCTGAGCGTCACATCGTTCGGAATCGAGCGGTTGCGTCTGCGTCGAGGTGTGGCTCGTGTCCGCTGACGTGGATGAGCGCCTTAACGCCGCCTGGTCGGACGCGCGAACATCGCTTCATCTTCACGAGATGAGCAAGTCCGCGCTACAATGCGCCGCGCCAGCACTCGATCCTAAAGCTTGGGAAGATTTCATGTTGGCGTTGCCGGGAAATGTTTGGAAACTGGTGAGGAATGAGGACGTATGACGCGAGCGGTTGATGATCTCGATCGCGCGATCATCAAGCGTCTGCAGCGTGACGGTCGAATGTCCAGCGCAGAAATCGCGCGCCAACTCGGCGTCGCCGAGCGGACGGTTCGTGCCCGGATCGACCGACTCATCGGTGACAATGTCATCAGGCTCGTGGCAACGGTTGTCCCGCCAACAGTGGGATTTGCCGTTACCGCGGACGTCTTTCTTGAGATCGAGGCCGGTCGAGTTCAGGAAATCGCGAACAAGATCGCCGCGCGTCCTGAAGTCGGTTATGTCGGGCTGTCAACCGGCGACCGGGATATCTCGATCCAGATTCACGCTCCTTCCGTCGAACTTCTCTATGACTTCGTCAGCAACGAACTCGGCAATATGTCCGGCGTCGTCCGGACGAACACCTTCATCATCCCAAAGATCATCAAGAGCCATTTTGATTTCGTCGGGCCGGACATGCTCGTCAGTGACGACGGCGATCCTAACGAGGACTCCGACGAAATGGCGACACCGGAAGCCGACACCATTACCCGTCTGGACGAATGACACGACACGACACGACATGAACGGAAGGAACCAGATGATGGCAACACACGTTTCACGCCGCGACGAACTCGTCGAACGAGCGAAATCAGCACTTGGTGGGAGCCTCGGCGCACTGTTTCTCCCCGATGACCTGTCAGTCATCGTCGATCGTGCTCAAGGCGCCTACCTCTACGATGTCGATGGTCGGCGATACATTGATTATCTGCTCGGGTCCGGGCCGATGCTTCTCGGCCATGCTCCGCCTGAAATCGTCGAGGTGGTTCAGGAGCAGGTCGCCAAAGGGCTGTCATACTTCACGATGAGCGAAAAGATTGTTGAGTTCGCCGAAACCCTGATCGACATCGTGCCGTGCGCCGAACAGGTGCGGTTCGTTTCGTCCGGGACCGAGGCAACTTATCACGCGCTTCGACTAGCGCGGGCCTTTACCAACAAGCCGAAAATCCTCAAATTTGAAGGTGGATACCACGGTGTGCACGATTACGCGATGATGAGCGCCCACGCACAGAAGCAAACTGATTATCCTACTCCAATTCCCGACTCCAAGGGGATTCCGCGGTCGGTCGAGTCCAACGTTGTCGTGTCATGTTGGAACGACGTCGATTTGACGGAGGAGATCATTCGCGCGCATCGCGATGAACTGGCCGCGGTGATTTGCGAACCGCTGCAACGCGCGTTACTCCCAGCGCCCGGCTTCCTCAAGGAACTGCGCAGGATTACCGAAGATAACGGCATTCTGCTGATCTTCGATGAAGTCGTCACCGGCTTTCGACTGGCACTCGGCGGCGCACAGGAGAAGTACGGTGTTGTTCCGGATATGGCCGCTCTCGGCAAGGCGATGTCGGCGGGCTATCCAATGGCAGCTGTTGCCGGTCGCAGCGACATCCTGAACACGACACTCCCGGGCCGATCGACTGACGGTGTCGTCCGAATGGGTGGCACGATGAGTGGCAATCCGGTTGGGGCCGTCGCCGGAATGAAGTCGATGGAAATGCTCCGTCGGGATGGCGTATACGAACGCTTGTACAGCACGACGGAACGCCTCCGCGAAGCGATGCGATCTCAAGCTGCTGAACGCGGCCTCAACGTTCAGGTGATTGGAGAGGGGCCAGTCTTTCAGATGCTGTTCGCGGACTCCCCTGTTGTCGATTACCCCGCGTTCCTGGCCGCCGACCGCGAGAAGTCTCGACGGTTCGGCTACGAATGCATTCGTCGCGGCGTCACGACGACTCCGGGGGAAAAGTTCTACGTCTCGCTCGCCCATAGCGATGAAGATATTGACGAAACAATCGAAGTCTTCGCGCAGGCGTTCGACGCGGTGATGGAGTGAGAGAGATAGACCGACACCAGCGCCCGATCATCGGCAGTGAAACCGTTTACTGAGAGGAACATGATGTCACTCGCAAACCGACTAGAAATCCCTGCTGATCTTGACGCCTGGCTCCGGGAAACGCGCCGGATGATTCATATGCGCCCTGAACTCCTCTGTGAGGAACATCAGACGTCGGAGCTGGTTCAAAAGCACCTGACCGAACTCGGCGTGTCTTTCAAGAGCGGCGTAGGCGGCGATGGACGACCGCTATACATGTCCGAGGAAGTTCTCAAGCGTGCCGGCATCAGGACGTATCCCACGACCGGAGGAACCGGAGTCCTTGGAGAGGTGCGAGGAACACGCGGAAATGGCGAGGGTAAGTGCATCCTCCTGCGAGCAGACATGGATGCGCTGCCAATCGACGAGGCCAACGACGTTCCGTACAAGTCGCAGACACCGGGCAAGATGCACGCGTGCGGTCACGATCTTCATACGACGGTGCTGCTCGGTGTGGCCGAAGTCCTTTCGGGGATGACTGACACCTTCGACGGTACGGTGAAACTGATGTTTCAACCGGGCGAAGAGGGCGCAGGTGGCGCATTGGCAATGATGAACGATGGCATTCTGGAAAATCCATCAGTCGATGCAGCGTTCGCGCTGCATGTCACGTCCGAACTCACGCCAGGCAATGTTTCCCTCGGCGCAGGACCCCACGCCGCTGCGGCGGATTTCTTCGAGATTCACATCACCGGCAAGGGCGGTCACGCGGCTTTCCCACACACGACCGTTGACACAACACTCGTAGCCGCACACATTCTCATCGCTCTGCAATCGATAGTCGCCCGAGAGATCGACCCATTGGAGACCGCCGTCGTCACGGTAGGGGCACTCCATGCAGGGACAGTCGGCAACGTCATCCCACACACTGCGACGATGACCGGGACCGTGCGAACCTACACTCCCGAGGTTCGCGATTTCATCGAAGGTCGCATGGAGGAAATCGTCGAAACGATCGCGAAGAGCTTCCGGGCGACTGCAGAAATCGTCTACCTGCGTGGCTATCCGCCGATGGTCAACGATCCAGAGATGACGGCGTTCGCTCAAAACGTCGCAGAAGAACTGCTTGGCGACGACCACGTTCACTACGGCAAGCCGATCATGGCTGGAGAAGACCTCGCGTTTGTTCTCGAGAAGGTCCCAGGTTGCATGATCAGCCTCGGTACGGGCAACCCAGAGCGCGGGCTTGTCTTTCCCCCGCATCATCCGCGATTTGATGCCGACGAAGACGCACTTGCGGTCGGCGTTCGCGTCCTGAGTGGTATCGCACTTCGGTTCCTTGACGCCGACGTCTGAGTCAGCAGGACGGAGCAGCGGGACATCATTGATCTCGCCGCTCCGTCCCGGATACTTCACCCCACGCAAATAGACAACGGATGCCTGTTCAGGGTACGATTGAGGCATACAGATACGCTGTAGCGCAACGTACGGGAAGTCGTGGCTAAGCCGCGTCTCCGATGCCCAACTCCGGTACGTGCCGGTCGGAGTTTCTCATGCTTCTCTACTTCGCGATCGCGTTGATCGGGACACTGTTCTTGATCCTGTCGGCAACGCTCGGCGAAGTGTTCGACTTCTTCGGCGATTCCGACGCCGACGGAGATGTTCACCCCCTGTCCGGCAAGGTCCTGGCAACTGGAATGACCGCGTTCGGTGCAACCGGGATGATCACCCAGTTCTACAACTGGGGACCACTCCTTAGCGCCGTCACGTCAGCGTTGTCGGCCCTGTTCCTCGGCGCAGCAGCCTGGTGGGGTATTTCAGCGCTTCAAAGTCAAACCGGTTCGACAGACACCGTTGTGTCCTCGATGCGAGGACGCAACGCACAGGTCACTGTCGCGATCCCGAGTGGGGCAATCGGTGAGGTCCAACTGTCGTCAGTCAGTGGTACGCGCCACATGTCAGCGCGGGCGGCTGACGGTGGCAGTATCCCAGCAGGCACCTCGGTTCGAGTTGTCCAGTCATCAGGCTCCATCCTGCTGGTTGAGCAGGTGGATCAACGCCAGGTCAACGTGACCGAGGCACAGAGAGTTGAGGGGTAGCGATGGACTTCCTGGGAATTACGATTGCGGTCGTATTCTTCCTGATTGTCTTCTCTGCGCTGATTGCAATCATCAGTCGCAACATCATCAAGGTTCCGCCCAGCACCGTCGCGATCTTTTCCGGACGCAAGCGACAACTCATAGATCCCGACACCGGTCAAAAGGTCACGGTTGGCTACCGAATCATCAAGGGTGGCTCCGGCGTTCGGATTCCGATTCTCGAGCGCGTTGACTACCTTTCGCTCAACGTCATCACGATCCCACTCAAGATCTCGTCTGCCTATACCAAGGAAGGCGTCCCAGTCTCAGTCGATGCAGTCGCCAACGTCAAGATCGGCTCCGACGATATCGCTGTCGGCAATGCCATTGAGCGTTTCCTCGGTATGCCGCCTGAGCAGATCAAGAACGTGATCTTTCAAACGATGGAAGGTCACCTTCGATCGATTCTCGGCACGCTGACCGTTGAGGAGATCAACACCGACCGGCAAGCATTCGCACAACGGATGACCGCTGAATCGGCGCAGGACCTCGAACGGATGGGCATCGATATCGACGTCCTGACCGTCCAGCAGATCAGCGATCCGAACGGCTACCTCGACGCGCTTGGTCAAAGCCGAACCGCTGAAGTCAAGCGCGACGCAGAAATTGGACGTGCTGAGGCCGATCGTGACGCTCGCACCCGATCAGCCGCTGCGCTACAACTCGCGTCAACTGCCGAGGCACGTGCCGAGGCTGAAATTGCAAGCGCCCAGCGCGACACCCGAGTCGCAAAGGCAACGTACGAGGCGTCGGTTCGAGCGGAAGAAGCCCGCGCGGCCCAGGCAGGCCCGCTGGCCGAAGCCGAGTCCCAGCGACAAGTCGTCGTCGCCCAGCAGAACGTCGAACTTTCGCGCACCGAGGCTGCCATCGCCGTTCAGGAGATGGAAGCCCGCCGCAAGGAACGCGAACTCGAAGCGACCGTCCTCAAGCAGGCTGAAGCCGAGCGACAGGCGACGGTCATCACTGCCGAAGGGGCGAAGCAGGCCTCAATTCTCAAGGCCGAGGGCGAGCAGCAGGCAATCATCACCCGCGCCCAAGCTCAGTCACGAGAACTGGAACTCATCGGAGCCGGTGAGTCAGCCCGGGTGCGTCAGGAAGGTGTCGCCGACGCTGACGCGAAGAAGGCTCTTGCCGAAGCAACCCGCGCGGAACTCGTTGCACAAGCCGAAGGCTCCCGAGCCAAGCTGCTGGCTGAGGCCGAAGGTAAGCGCGCCAACCTGTTGGCAGAGGCTGAAGGTAAGACGCGTCTCGCCGAAGCCCTCAACGCGTACGGTCCAGAGGCGATCCAACTGCTGATGTACCAGGCGTTCATGGAGCAGCTGCCGAAGGTCGTCGAAGCCGCGGCGATGCCACTCTCGACGATCGACAAGGTCGTCCTGATCGATGGCGGCGGGGGCAACGGTTCCAGCAATGGTCACGACGGCTCAGGAACCCTGGGACGCTATGCCAGCGAACTTCCGTTGATGGTCGAACGAATGACCGAGAGTTTCGCCGCTGTCACAGGCATTGACCTCAAGGAGATGGTTCGCAACCACACGGGGTCAACGGACGACGAATCGAATGGCCGAACCGCCATCGATCCCAAGCCTCGAACGCCAGCGAATGTCGCGTCAGACGACTGACGGTTCTCGCTGATCGACACAGCCATTTGCGGCGAGATAGGCAGTCAGGCCCGTCTCGCCGCGTTTCTTTGCCCAGTTATGGTTCCAGGCGAAGAGCGGTTTCATCAGCGGCGACAAGTACCGGATGATCGGCTTTCCCGCAGTGACGCGCCAGTCGATGTCAACGAGAGTTCCGCCAGTCACGTCTGACAGCGTGGCCCGCCAGCGGCCCTCGAATTCACCGCGCACCACGACCTCGATGACCTCGTCCTGAACCAACTCTGTCGCTTCGAGTTCGCAGCGCACACGGTAGGGCAACGCGCCTCGCAATACCGCCCGCGACCGGGCACCTACCCGAACTTCCGGACCATTGAGTGGCGTCGCTTCGAGGTAGACGCCACTCCACCAGTCAGGTAACAGCTTCCCATCGCTCAAGACGCGGTAGACGTCGTGTCGTTGAGCCGGGATGATCCAATGCTCTCGAAACACATAACTATTGAGCGGCATGTGCCACGCTCCCGTCTGCACGATTCCAATAGGGACCGCTTACTGCCCTCACCTACTCATTCGCGTCGCGGAAGCGCGTGGATCACTCTGTCGCGGTCACTCGACTTCGAGAATCATCTCAATCTCGACCGGAATCTGCCCCGGCAATGCAGCCATTCCGACCGCGGAGCGCGCGTGGCGCCCATTATCGCCGAACAACTCGACCATCAGATCGGAGAAGCCGTTGATGACCTTCGGCTGATCGCCGAATTCGGGTGCGGAATTCACCATCCCAAGCACTTTCACGACGCGCTTGATCCGGTCAAGATCGCCGAGTGCTTCTTTGGCCGACGCCAGCAGGTTCAACGTTGTCGAGCGGGCCGCCTCATACGCTTCGTCGATCGAGACATCCGCGCCGACCTTGCCGGCATACACTGGACCACCGGTCCGATTGGGTCCATGGCCAGCCATGAACAGAAGATTACCAACCTGAACATAGCGAAGATAGTTGGCGATCGGTGCTGGTGCACCCGGCAGTTCGAGGCCAAGTTCCTGCAGCCGCTCTTCGACCTTCATCGAGCATCCCTTTCTGTCAACCGGAAAATCAGCGTGCATGCGCATCTTCGCCGACTCCAGGACTCCAGGCAATGACTACCTCTGGTGGAAAACGACTGTAGAGGTCGCTAACGAGGGGCTGTCAGAATGAGAAAGCCGATGATCGTGCTGAACAGAAAGACGGCCGGCAGAAAGATCAGATAAACCGATCGAGCGCGTCGGACGATCCGCATCGTGACGACGCGATAACCTATGAAGGTGATCGCGAGCGTTGCGGCCACCAGCAGCACGGCGACGAACACGTAGATTGGCCCCCGAATGACATCGAGCGCATCGGGAAATGGCCAAGACCGTAGCATCGCGACATCGAACAGCGCGAGCATCACGGTGACAGCAACCGCCAAGCGGCCGATCAAACGGACAAGGAGGCGATCGATCTCAGTCTGGGGGACGCTATCCGTCATACGACGATGAACCCCTGGTCAGTGACTCGCGCTTCAGGGATGACGGATAGCGCCATGAACGCCAGCAAGCCGAACGGCGAGTGAAGCACCGACCCGAGCGCCTTCGCCGTCTCTTCCATCCGCTCATAACCTGATGCAACCTCTTCCAGCGGACGATCGCTGAGGATTCCAGCGACCGGCAGCGGAAGGTGAGCTAATACCTGTCCATCGTCGACAGTGGCCAGGCCACCTTGCGATTCAGCAACCGATTGAATCGCCCGCAAAATATCCAGATCGTTTGTTCCCACGGCGACGATATTGTGCGCATCGTGGGCTATCGACGTTGCCAAGGCTCCTCGCTTCAGGCCGAAACCGTGGACGTAACCGACACCGACGTTTCCAGTGGCCTGATGCCGTTCGATACACACCAACTTGAGCAGGTCTCGATCCAGGTCCGGAACTGCCTCGACGCCCTCGATCCGCGGATCGACGGAAAGCAATGTCGTGACGATCTGCCCGTCGACAGTCCTAACAGCCTGACGAGCGTCATCCGGATGAAGCTTGAGCATCGCAGGAGTGAGCTCAGGAATACGAACGGTGTTTCGCAGCGAACTGGGAATATTGGTCTGGACGCCGAAACTGGGTTTTCCACCAGCTGCGACTTGGGTACCCTGCCAGTACACCTGGCGAACTCGAAAGTCCCGAAGATCGTCGAGGACAACGAGATTCGCCCAGTATCCCGGCGCGATTGCCCCGATTCGATCGAGACGCCAGTAGTCTGAAACGTTGAACGTTGCCATTCGAATGGCACGCACTGGAGCAAGCCCTTCCGAGACGGCAAGCCGCAACGTCGCGTTCATATGGCCGTCCTCCATCAGCGTCGAGCAGTCCCGGTCGTCGCTGGCAAAGCAGCATCGAACCCAGGTCTCGTCGTTGACGAGTGGTAGTAGTTCGCGAAGGTTATGCTCGGTCGAACCCTCACGAATCATCAGCATCATGCCGCGTCTTAGTTTTTCCCGCCCCTCTTCAATGGTGGTCGATTCGTGGTCACTCGTCATTCCGGACAATGCATATGCATCAAGGCTTCGACCGACTATGCCTGGTGCGTGGCCATCTTTCAGTCGACCACGGGCAGCGTCTAGACGCTCGAAGATCTCGGGGTCGCCGCTCAGGACTCCCGGAAAGTTCATCATCTCGCCAAGTCCGACTGCCGCCGGATTACTGAGTCCCTCGGCGATCTCGCTGGCGGTGATCACCGCTCCAGCGGTCTCTCGCGGACTGGCAGGCACGCAACTCGGTACAGTGAAGTGAACCGACAGCGGCAAATCGCGGCTGGCATCGACGAGCGCATTGAACCCAGCCATCCCAGCGACGTTTACGATCTCATGAGGATCGGTGACGATCGCACCCGTCCCATGAGGAACGACAGCACGCGCGAATTGCGTGATCCAAAGCAAGGAACTCTCGGTGTGAAAGTGCCCGTCGACGAACGACGGCGAAACGTAGGCTCCGTCGAGATCGATCACTCGTTCGGCAGCGTCATAGTCACCGATGCCAACGATCCGACCGTCAGCTATCGCGATGCTGCCGCGTTCGATTTCGCCGGTGAAGACGTTGACGATCTGACCGCCGCGCAGGAGGACATCCGCTGGTTCGTTCGCTGTGGCAATTCGAAGCGCACGCTGCCATTGTTCTACCAACGAAGTCTCCTCGCTGTTGATGATTCGTCCGGGGTACTGAACGCGTTAGCTGGCAATCTGCCGCTCAATTGTCGTCAGTGCGTCATTCAAAATGCTGAGTTGCTGGAGCGCGACTCCCGGCAGCCGCTCATTGATCGAAAACGGAACGATAAACCGCGACCGAAGTGA
>JBGSWU010000256.1:0-13364 GCA_041751795.1 Thermomicrobiales bacterium | reverse complement strand
GACGTGATCGGGCCATCGCTTTCAGCGTTGACGGTCGTGAACGCGATCCACTGACTGTCGGGCGACCAGCGTAATTGGTTGGCACTCTTAGAGAGGTCGATCGCACGATGGTCCGAGCCATCCGGCCGGATGATGTGTAATTCTGAGTCGCCATCACTCATGTCATACGCTGTGAAGGCGATCCAGCTTCCGTCCCCCGACCAGGCCGGATTCGTCCCGATGACACCATCCGGCGAGAGTTTAACCTGCCCACTACCATCAGCATTGACGAGATAGACGGCAGAGAATTCACGCTCGTAGCCGGTAAACGCAATCCGGTCGTCCACCGGTGACCAGACGGGCAAGAAGACGGACTGCATCCCAGTGGTGACTGGCTGGGCGTTCGTGCCATCAGCATCGGTGACCCAGACCGCCGGTTGGTGAGCATAGGCGAGCCGGGTGCCATCGAATGACCACGTCGGAGCGACAGTTCCATCGGGGGCGTCCTCGCTGAGCAGATGCACGTCAGTCCCATCCGCACTGGCGATGTAGACCTGGTCGCTATGGACGCCGTTGCCGGACAATCGGCTGTAGTCAATCCCGGTGAAGGCAAACCATTCGCCATCCGGCGACCAAGCCGGGCTGGAGTATGAGCCAGCCGGGACGTCGACCGGACTCACCGCGCCAGTCATAAGATCGACAACGACAATCGGCTGAGCATTCTCCGCGCCCTGAACAGCCGCAGCGGTACGTCCATCGTGCGAAACGGCGACGGTGAAGAACTCTTTGGCGTCGGATATCGCCCTCGCTTCCGACCCATCGGCGGCGACGATGAACAACTCGCCTCGATCGTCATCGTTGGTGTCACGGGCGACGATGAACTCGCCGTAAACGTCCGCGTCGGTTCCCGAGACGGCATGGTCCGGCCCGCCACAGGCGACGAGAGGAAGCACGCTCAACATCGCGGACATGATTACCAGACGCCGCCGCCGATCAGTAACCATCGCGTCCTCCTTTCGATCATGTCATGCTGACGATAGCACGTGGCCGGGAGTGCCACCCTGGCTTCCGTGCGATACTGTCGCCTGCGCGATCACGACTTCACCGGGAGGGTCCAGCCATGCTACGTGTCGAGTGCCTGACATCGATCTACCCGAAGATCGACCGCGAAGGGGTTGCCGTCGTCACGATCATGGGCGCGGTCGCTGCTGAGCTACAGGCAATCGGCCATCGTCCCAACTTCTTCTACCTCCAGCATGCGATGGGGCTGGCCTCATCAATGGGGCTGGGGATTGCGCTTGGTCGTCCGGAACTCCAGGTCGTCGTCTTCGATGGCGACGGCTCGATCCTGATGAACCTCGGCGGGCTGACGACACTCGCACGCTACCGTCCAACAAACCTCGTCCACGTCGTCTTCGACAACGAGAGCCTGCTCTCGGTCGGCGGCTTCCCAACGGCAACGTCGACTGGCTCCGACATCGAGGGGATGGCGCGTGCCGCTGGTGTTCCACGGACGGTGACTGTACGTGAGTGTGGCGACTTCGAGGCCGCCTTCGACGAGGCTCTAGCCAGTGATGAACTGACAACGATCGTCGCCAAGGTCGAGGCAACCGGCCCAAAGGGGTTCGTGACCGACCTGCCACTGCTGGAAAACCGCTTCCAGTTCGCTCGTCACCTGCGCGACCTGCGCACGAAGACCGCGTGACGCAACGGCACTAACCAGTTCGCTGGGGTCCGTCGAAGATGTAGGTCAGCGGGAGCTCGAAGCCAGGCAGGATGTTTCCGCCTGTGATGACGTCGCCATCACGATAGATAGCAGCGATTTGATCGTGGGTGTAGACCGTCACCTGCCGACGTTGTGGCTCGACGACCCAGACGATGCTGGTTCCAGCCTCAAGATACTCCTGAACCTTGCGCGACATCTCGTTCACCGTGTTTGACGGCGAAACGATTTCGACGGCCAGATCAGGCGCTATTGGAAGAAAGCCTTCATCATCGAGATCCAGCAGCCGTGCCTTGCGGACGAACGCAGCGTCAGGAGAGCGAACAGTGTCGGGATTCCTACGCAGGATGAATCCGCCGTCCGCTCCGTGGACCTCACCTAGATCGTTGTCCTCAACGAACACTGTGAGCCGGGCGGCGATTCGTTGTCCGTCCCGGGAACGGGGCCGACTCGACGGCGACATCTCGATCAGCTCTCCCTCGACCAATTCGTACCGCTTGTCGTCCTCCGGCAACGCCAGCAGGTCCTCGGCGGTCATCAGCGTCGTTGTTTGTCGTGCTGCTGCCATTACGCCCTCGATTCACGAACACTTTGTGGCTGATCTATTGTAACGCTGTCAACACTCATGCCCAGGCTACGGGGAGGTCGAACGCTGGAATGTTCGCAATCCCTGTCCCTATACCTTCTTGCCGCCGTCCCATATCCAGGTATCGTCCGTCCAGCCATTGAGGTCATACTCCGACATGCACTGCTCGACCATCGCAAGGCTGTTGGCGAGATGACCGCGGCCACGGGCGAAATTGAGGACATCGATCCGCACCTGCTCGTTATTGCCGGAGTAGTTGCGCTCGTAAAGCGCATGACGCCCGCCGAACTCGCTGCCGATCGCATCCCAGATCAGCTTGAAGAGCTTGATCCGGTCGTGGGCAGAGCTATCGGAACCGCGATAGAATTGCTCGATCAGCGGGCCGAGTTCGTCACTGAGCAGATCTTCATAACCCGAGGGAATGACAATCGGCGCGCCGCCGAGGACCGTCTCGAACGTCGTTCGGATACTGGCCCAGCACTCGGTCGCGAGGACGCGGACAGCGGCGGCATTCTCGACCTTGGGGATGACGCTGTCGCCGGGGCCGGGCATCGGGTCGAGCGCCATCGCCGTCGTCATCGCCCAGATCAGGTTGCGCCAGGTCAGGATGTCGCCGAGCGCGACCTGAACACCACGGAACTCATCTGTCCCGTTGGCGGCGATCCCCTTCGCGAACAGCCCGGCCATGAAGTCGAGCTTGACGCCGAGGCGGGTTGACGCCTGCAGGTTGTAGCGCGAGAGGAATCCCGACTCGCGATAGAACGAGTTGGCACGTTCGGTGTCGCGGTAGACGAGGATGTTCTCCCACGGGATCAGCGCATTATCGAAGACGAGGACGGCGTCGTTCTCATCGAATCGGGACGAGAGCGGGTTGTCGAACGGCGAGTGCGCCTTCGCTTCGTACGAGGAGCGGCAGATCAGCTTTGTCCCCGGCGTATCAACCGGCGCGATGAAGACCAGCGCAAAGTCCTCGGCCTTGCCCTTCTCCAGATTGGCGGAACTGTTCTGGGCGACGAAGGTCGCGTTCGTCAGCGCCGAGCCAGTCGCCAGCATCTTCGCGCCAGAGACGATTGGTCCGGCATCGGTTTCCTTGACGACGTGGATGAAGACATCTGCGACCTCGTGGATCGGCTTCTTGCGGTCGACCGGCGGGTTGACGAGGACGTGGTTCAGGAACAACCCCTTCGAGGCGTATCGTTTGTACCAGTTGAGGGCGTTCTCGCCATACGGCGCATAGAACTCTGGTGATGCCGCCAGGCTGGCCATGAAGGCGGCCTTGTAGTCGGGCGTGCGGCCCATGAAGCCGTAACTCATCCGCGCCCAGGCGGCGATCGCGTCACGCGCCTCGGCCAGTTCCTGAGCGTTCTTGCTCGGCATGAAGAACTTGTGGGTGCGAATACCGAAGTCATCGACACCGGTCAGGACATCGCGCATCTCCGGATCGTGGAACGAGTCGTAGAGCCGGGCGACCGAGCGGGCGGCGTTGCGGAAGGCTGGGTGGGTCGTGACATCTTTGACCTTCTCACCATGCAGCCAGACTTCACGGCCATCATGCAGGCTCTCCAGGTACTCCTGACCCGTCATCAACGTATCGACGGTTGCCGTTGTCATGCTCATTGTCTCTTGCCTCTCGATCATGGATTTGTATTCTGGTATGCGGAAAGCGATTCTTCCACGGTATCAGGAAGAGTGTGCCACGGTCAATGGCGACAGGGATGACTAACGGGTGGTATTGCGCGATGCGTTTCGCGCGCCGGCACAAGACAGCAGAACGCCCGTGCTCAGTGGAAGCAAGGGCGTTCGGCTGTTTGATGATCCGTCTGGATTTAGCGAGTCGTCCCCGCCAGGTGTCCGAACTGGAGAACACTGTTCGAGTCATACAGCGCGGGATTGGTCGGCTTGTAATTGGCGTCCAGCATCGGGTCGATGAAGTGGTTGCCACCGTCGACCAGCCCGGCGCCAGCCTTGGTTACACCCTTCGAGCCGAAGGCGACGTTATCACGCACGACGTTGTTTGCGCCGGTCACATACCAGGCGTGTACGGTGTAGTAGTTGTCGCCAGGGTTAACCATGATGTTTCCGTAGATCTGATTGTCGTGCGCATCGTAGGAGACACCGACGTTGCCGGAGCCAGTGTTGACGATCGTGTTGTAGCGGACGATCACGTTCGCCGGAAGCAACTCACCCGATTGCGGGTTCCCGAGCTTCACGCCTCGGCCGTTCGGCGCATTCGTCAGCAGGTTGCGCTCGATCACGCCACTGCTGCCATCGCTGACGTAGATCAACTGATCCTGGCTCAGATCGTTCGACGGAGCCGTGTCGTGGATGTAGTTACCGGTGACCAACCAACCAGTCGAGTTGCCATTGACCAGCAGTCCGGCGTACGAGCGTGCCCCGTAGATCTCGCTGTTCTGATAGATCCAGCCGTGTCCCTTGTACATCCGGACCATGTGCTCTTCGCTGTTGAGGTTCGCACTGTCCCATGTCACATCGATGTTGTCGAAGGTCCAGTAGTCAGCGTTCGAGATCCAGAAGATGCCAACCACCAGTGGCTCTTCGCCGGGGAAGGCACGGACGGTGATGCGGGCATCCACCGTACCGCGCGGCACCGATTCGCCGCGGACTTCGACCCGCTCACGATACTCGCCACCCCGGACGAGCAGCAAATCACCAGCTTTGAGCTTCTTCATCGACGCGCTCAACGTACGCCACGGATTGCCGATTGAGCCATCCGCACTGTCGTTCCCGGTTGTTGAGACGTAGTAGGTTGGGCCCGTCACGCTTGGCTGTGGCGCCGGAGCAGGGGCCGGTGCTGGCGCGACGATTGGTTCCGGCTGTGGCGCAGGGGTTGGTTCAGGAGTTGGTTCGGGTGCTGGAGCAGGAGCAACCGCCGCAACCGGGGCAACCGTGACATTGTTCAGATTGAAGCTGGAATCACCCGCGACGACCCGCAGAACATGGTTACCTGCTGGCAAGGTGACCGGGATGCTCGTCACACTCGTCCAGGTCTGGTAGGCACCGGTGTTCGGGACGCCGATCGGACCGGTGACATCAACGCCATCGACCTCGAAGTGGAATGTGCGGCCATCATGCGGCGTCGCAACACGCGTTGTGAAGGTATAGGAACCTGTCGCAGCCACCGTCGTGTTGTAACCGAGCCACTCACCACCCTTGATCCAGGCGACGTTGTAGCAGGCATCGCCGGACGTCTGATCGGTGCAATCCTCGATATCGACGTCGTCGTTTCGATACTTCTTACCCTGGTTGCCTGGAGTTGTGTCAGTGAAATCTGCGTAGTTCTCGAACTCGAGCGTACCTGGCAGCGACACGACGGCCGGAATCTGTGGCTGTGGTTCTGGCGTTGGCGTCGATGGCGCGGGTGGCGGCGGCGGCGCATCGACGGTGACCTGGCTCACCGTGACATTATTGAGGTTGACGTTGCTACCCTCTGCGACCAGTTTCAGGCTATGCGCACCGGCTGAGATCGCAATTGGCTGGGTCGCCACCGTCACCCAGCGCTGGGTGCTGCCTGTGTTCGGAATGATGACTGTTCCAGTCACGTTGACGCCATCGACTTCTAAGTGGAACCCACGACCGCCAGTCCGCGAAGCGACTCGCGTCGAAAACGTGAACGTTCCGCCGTTCGCGACGGTAACGTCAAAGCCCAGCCACTCACCCGGACGGACGTTGGTGACGTTGTAGCACGTGCCAGACGAGGCCATATCTCGACAGCGCTGAATATCGACATCGTCAAATCGATACACCCGGCCGCTGTTGCCGCGCGTTGTATCGAAAAAGCTCGTGTAATCCTCAAGCTCAATCGTGCCCGGAAGCGCGACGCTGGATGGTGCCGCGATAGCCGCCCGCGGGCTTCCGATACCGGTCAGAAAACTGAATGAGAGCGCAACAATCATCCCAAGAAGGAGGGCGTTCCGCCCAGCCTGTCGATGCCGCTTCTGCCACTGCCGTACAAACTGATACATCGTTATTACCGACACCCACCACTACTAATCGTTCGTTCCCAAACAGCGGACATTGACGGCAGGGATAGCGATCAGGTGATCCCAACTGACTGTTGACTCCCTGGCACCGCGAAAAGCGATGGCTGTCCTGTGTCTGGTTTGAGCGTAGGTAGCGAGCGGCGATGGGCGTATGCGTTGAACGTATGGAAGATCGACTCCCCTTTGGGCTATACCGGGATAGCCGAATGTCCTATGCCGGTCGGGCCAGGTGCGCACGTACGCGGTCCAACGCGTTTAAAACGCGCCATCACGCATTCGTGGACGCTAGGTCGGTCATGGATCGAGGAGCGGACATCAGGTGTTTCAACGAAGATGCGGAGAAGAGCGCAAGAGGCACGGTAGATCTGGATGTTCGTCTTGAACTGATCGATTCGCAGGGACAACATGAACAAATATGTACTGCAACGCACCGACTTCTCGGTAAGAAGGATCACCGTATCCATACACTTCGATCGTGGATTGCGGAATCTATACGGTTCCGTATCTACAACGACGGGAGCAGCGATGTCGTCAGTAGCGGTGCGTTTCTCCGAGCGGCGAGCAGAGACGATGGTCTGGAGGTCTCCAGCGCGCCACGCAATCATTATGTCGATTCTATTGTTGGCGATCATCGTCGCGGCCTGCACGGATATGCCTACCCGACAACGGGAATTCAATCTGGCAACCGTGCCGTATCGTGGACTTCCATTGGAACTTTCTGGCATGAAGCTACCGATGACCCTTGACAGCATCTTCAATCTGACAAGTCGTTTGCCACAGCAGGTAACAGGTCAGGATCGCCTGTCATACAGTGGTTGGAGGTCTGGCGACCAGTTCATAGCCGCCTGGGGTCCATCAAACGGGCAACGCGGCATGCTGCCAATTCAGATCGTGGTTCGACATGTTGACTCCCTTGGCCAGCAGTCAGCTAAATCTGGTGGTGAGGCCGTCATCGCCGATGCCAACCGCACCGTCAACATTGCCGGTCGGATGGAAATCGGCCGGGACGGGCAGGTCGTCTGGTTAAGGCGATTCGACGCTGGCTACACCGTCGCATGGGGGCGAGTTGATTCTCCCTGGCTCTACGTCGTCACTGCGAGCAACGAGCATGACTTGACTCAAGCGCTACAGGCGTTTGCGGACGCGGTTGGCAGGCATGGAGGTAATCAATCAACCTTGAAGTGATTCACTGATTCCATCCCATTCATGGCGGCCTGAGTTGGAATTCAGGTCTGGACACGAGTAGACCATTTGTTCTATTCTAAGAACATCGCCGCAGCGTTGATCACGGCGCAAGGACGGAAGGCATAGGCAAGGACGAGGGGAAACCAACGTGCAGAGTGGCTTGTCACACATCCAGTTCAATGTTCGGGCGGAGAATGTTCGGTTTTACAAGGACCTGTTCACATTCCTCGGCTGGGGTGTCGAGTACGAGACCGACGAGATTGTCGGCCTCGCTGGTAAAAACTCCGAGAGTATCTGGTTCATTGGAGAAGCAAAGGATGTCAGCAACGACTACGACGGACCTGGGATGAACCACTTCGCCATCGGTGCTGAGTCGCAGGCAGATGTCGACACGGCAGCCGAACACCTGACGAAACAGGGCATTGAGATGCTGTTCGAGACACCCCGCCACCGACCGGAATACTCCAGCGACGACACGACCTACTACCAGATCATGTTCGAGTCTCCCGATCGGATTCTCTTCGAGTTCGTCTACACGGGACCGAAGCAGGAATAGTCAGACGTCCAGCACGACCTGATGGCCCCCCGGGAAGGAGGCCCCCCGTGTCATCCTGAACTGCAGTGAAGGATCTCTCCGCGTTCACACCAGGTAGACATCACACAGCAATGCGGTGCTCACTCACCGACTACCGTGCCTGTCAAGGTCGGGAGATCCTTCACTGCGGTTCAGGATGACAACGGAGCGCTTCCTTCCCCTTCCCGATGAATTCACGCCCGAGGAACTCACGCGGATCACCTGATGCGGACGAACCGGCAGTGGGCTGCCGGACGCGTCATTCTCACTCTCGCGGTGCCGCTCCGAGTTGGTCGTTGTACTTCTTCAAGACATCGTCCAGCCCTTCACGGAGCAGGCTTGCTTCGTTACGGCCCAGAGTCTTCGCCAGCAGTGCCAACCGTTCCAGCTGCGTTCGCGTGTAGTGACTGGTCTTGGTGATCATCCGGTCGTCGGAAAGCGGCAGCGATACCTTGTTGCGTCCCGTCGCTTTTGCCAGGTAGAGCGCCTGATCCGCCTCCCGTATGAGATCAACATCGGTCGAGCCGTTGGCCGGATACACGGCCAGACCAATCGAGCAGGTGATTGTGATGTCCGGGTGGGCATCGATCCGCATCGATGCGACGCGGCGCCGTACTTCCTCGACGATCGTGAACGCATCATCCAGACGTGTGTCCGGCAACACGCCGCCAAACTCATCGCCGCCGTAGCGGACGATTGCCGCAGTCTCAGGAAGCGTCTCTCGCAGGATGTTTGATACACCAACCAGAACCTCGTCACCTGCCTGACGTCCATACGCGAGATTCACCTCAAGGAAGCCGTCTGTATCCATCAGAAAGACACTGAGCGGGTCACCCGAAGCCTGCGATTGATCGATCAGTTCCTCCCGGAGGACATGACGAAAATACGCCTGCGACAGCAAACCGGTCAGCGGATCTGTCGTTGGTATCTGAAACGTTACTGGGTAACTGGCCATCTCGCTCACACTTTCAGGGTTCCGAAACTTGAGTATGTATTGATACATACATATGTATATCAGATTGCCGACGGTGTCAAGACCAAGATGACTCGAACGTTTTCGTACTGGCAATCAACGATATCGTCGCTTGAGTTGGTACGAAAAGGTGACTGTGCGTACGCTGCAAGTGCATCCATATCCGTGCAATACTTTCGCACAGAGTATGAACGGCAGGGGTGCAGCGCAGCTAATGGCGAGTCTATTGGCTCACTGCTGTGAGGGATGCGGGTGTTCAAACGGCCTCAGTTGGTCCGTCTGTTAGCAATGTTCGGGTTGCTGACGCTATTAATGACACTTGTCCCATCGGCGGTGGCTCGCCAGGAGCCGGGGTTGTACGCGGATGATTCCTCCCTCACGATGTCGACCCCGATGACGACAACGCGAACGACGCAGAACACCGTCACGCAGGCTGGAAACCCGATGGTGTTCGGGATCGCCTCGCACGCCTGGTGGCTCGACCCGGAAGTCTACGGCGACCAGTTGTTGCCCGCCCTCGATGACCTCGGAGTAACGACCGTCCGCCTCTCGATCGACTGGCGACGATTTGAACCGCAACCCGGTCAGTTCGACTGGGCAATGTACGATCGCGTTCTCAGCGAACTGGCTGCCCGGAACATCATCGTCGTCGCGACGTTCAATACGATTCCCGGCTGGGCCTCCGTCGATCAGGACGGATGCGACAACTTCAAGACCGAGATCTACCTTTGCCAGTTGCGCGAAGATCGCTACGACAACTTCGAACGAGCGATTGAAGCGGCTGTTTCCCGCTACGCCTGGATCGAACACTGGGAATTCTGGAACGAACCAGAGATGTGGCGCTACCTCGGTGAGTCCGGGGAAACCTACATCCGCCACCTGCGCACGTTCTACGACATCGCTCACGATGTGAACCCGGAGATCGTCGTCGCCGCGCAAACGCTGGTTGGCGCGGATTACATGGGGTACATCTATAACCTGAGTGAAGCGTTCTACGGTGACGGCAACGAACCGTGGGACGCAGTGTCGTTACACCCATACGTCTGGAACTACACCTACGAGGAGTACGGACGAGATCTCGAACTGAACTACGATCGGATCGTCTGGCTGCGTGAATTAATAGTCGCGCGGGGCGATGGCGACAAGCCAGTCTGGATCACTGAGTATGGCTGGAACAACGACGTCGAGGACCAGGCGCGGAATCTGCCTGCCGCCTTCGACTGGCTCAAGCGCCAGCCGTGGATTGAGTTTGCTCACCTCCACATGCTGCACGACTGGAACGAGGAAGCGCTCGATGCGTTTGGACTGATGGCGATCAAACCGGATGGCTACGGCGTCCCGCGATTGACCCCCGAGGCCATCTTCTATCCGAAGCAGCCCTACTACGACAGATTCAAGGACTATCCCAAGGGCGAGTTACCCGCCACCCCGTGGGACCAGGATGTCCGCTACTTCTCCGAAACGGGCCAGACACTTTCAGGGCGTTTTCTGCGAGCCTGGAACGCTCGCGGGGGGTTGCGGATTCTCGGCCTGCCGCTGACTCGACCATACCCACGTGAGCAGGAAGATGGCTCGTGGCTGCTCGTCCAGGACTTCGAGCGCGCACGGCTGGAGTACCATCCCCGCAATGTTGGGGGTTGGAGCGAAGTGCTCGGAACGCTGGCTGGCACTGATATCACGATCGACCGGCTCGACGAACCAGCATTCATGCCGCTATCGCGATGCGTTTCCACCACCAACAGCAACTGTTATGTCGAGACTCGCCATACGCTGTCGAATGGGTTCCTGACCTTCTGGGAGCAACATGGTGGCGTCGCCACATTCGGCTACCCGATCTCGGAAGAGTTCGATGAACTCAACCCTGACACCGGCAGGATTCACACCGTCCAGTATTTCGAGCGTGCGCGTTTCGAGTATCATCCTGAGTTTGTTGGCACGGAGTTCGAAGTCCTGCTCGGTCTGCTGATCCGCGACGACCTTCTGGAATCGGACTGGCTCTGGCCCGCAGAGGGGTCGCTGCTGCCGACGGCCCGGCAATACAGCGGGTCACAGGCTGAGCGGCGTTCGTCAGGAGCGCTTCTGGCGCTGCCACACTAACATCAACGCCAGGAGGACCGCTACGCCGCCCAATGACACGCCGATTACATCGGTCAGCGTGAGCGCATCGCCATCGCCAAAACGGAGCAGATGTGGCCTCTCGAATGATCGGTCGGGAAGCAGGTGTTCCTGCCCAGCAACGCAGAAACTGGCAACTGCGACAAGGATCGGGACGAGCAACCAGTACGCCAGAAGTCGCCCACGTAGCCGCCACCCGCTGGCAAGCCAGACGACACCGCAAACAACGAGCACGGTCATCACGCCCTGCACTGACAGCGCCGCCTTCAGGGCATCAGCGATTCGTCCCGCAATGTCTGTCACGACGGAGCCGGCCCGGACTCAGCCAGTCAGCCCGGCGTTGTGCTGCGAAACCGTCGCTGGCTGCCAGCCACCGAACAGCGATTCCACCCGCAGACCGATCGCGACAGCGATATCCTCGCGCCAGGGGCGAGTAATGATCTGGACGTTGATCGGCAAACCTTCCAGCGAGGTCCCTGCCCGGACGACGACGCATGGCCAACCGGTCAGACTCCATGCCAGCGTGTAGGCGAATTGAAGTGGATCATCGGTCCCACGGGGAACGGCTGGCTGGTGATCGACTGGACTTAGGATCGCGTCGTAGCCTTCCATGAACGTGAGCATCGACGTTCGGAAACGATCCCAGTTCAAAAACATGGCTTCGACCTCACTGCCCTGCATACGGCCCATCCCCCAGTACCCCTGGGTAACAGGCCGGGCATCCTCAATGCCTGGTGGCCGTGATTCGAGGACGCTCAGACCCGAACCTGCCAGAGCCTTCGCCGTGTTCCGGACCGTTTCGACGGTGTCCGAGCATGGTTCGACAACGCCGTCGTTGTCGAACCATGCCAGCCGCAACCCGTCGAGCGACACTGCGTGCGGGTCGCCGAGTGGCATCGGGACGACACCGGAATCCCGCCAGTCTGGTCCGGCGATCGCTGCGAAGACCGGCCAGAGGTCGGCGACATTACGTGCCATCGGCCCGATCTGCGTTCGCGGATCACTGAAACCACCCGGCAGTTCGAACCCACCGGTGTTCGGTACCCGACCAGTCGTCGGCTTCAGCCCAGCGATACCGCAATAGTGGGCCGGTACCCGGATGCTGCCGCCTGAATCACTCCCTAAACCGAACGCTGACAGCCCTACCGCCTGAGCAGCCGCCTCTCCGCCGCTGCTGCCACCGGCGCTACGAGCGAGATCGTAGGGATTATTCGTCCGGCCATAGACAGGATTGTCCGTCACGCCACCACCACCATACGGTGGGCAATTCGTCTTCCCCAGCAGGATTGCGCCAGCATGCCGCAACCGGGCGATGGTGACTGCATCGGTTTCCGGCACGAATCCCTCACGTTCGGTCAGGCCAGCTGCGGTGATCACTCCGGCGGTATCGAAGATGTCCTTCGCTGTGAACGGTAGGCCGTGCAGCGGCCCAACCGATTCTCCGCCTGCGAGTGTGTCATCAGCGATCCGGGCCTGCGCCAGCGCAGCCTCAGCCGGGACCTGGACGACTGCATTGATAGACGAATTCAGCGCTTCGATCCGCGCCAGAAATGCAGTGACAACCTCAACCGACGAGACATCGCGCTTGCGAATCGCCGCTGCAAGTTCAATTGCTGGTGCATCGAGCAGTCTGTCCATCAATGACTCCTCACCCACTACGTTCTAACGCTGCACGGGCAGCACGCGTCAACGACTTCACCACGAGGTCATACGAATCGTCGACGAGATCGGGTAGGAGATCGGATGGTACCGTGCCGTCGAGGGTCGCAGTGATCCAGTGACGCTTGTTGAGATGATATCCCGGCTTGATCGCAGGAAATTGATCGCGCAGCAGTTCGCCCTCATCGGGGTCGACTTTCAGCGAGATTGTGGCGGGGTCTTCGTCCTCTGACAGCAACGCGAACATCTTGCCGCTGACCTTGACGACGAACGCACCCGGCCCGAACGGGTATCCACCCTCCGCACCCCATTTCGAAAGAACATACGCTCGCAACGCGTCGTACTCCATCACTTCTCCAGTCGCGTTCACTGACGGATTGCACGATTAACGATACGCGAATACATTGGAATACATTGATAGTAGAGATGATGCTGGTGATTCGCTCAGTATGTCACCCGTCGGCGGTCAGCGCATCGGATTCCGGTTTAGGAGCGAGCGTTCCAGGCAACGTACCGGCCTCGACGGATGGAGGCGGTACAGTCGTTTCCTCGACATCGCGGCGTATCGC
>JBGSWU010000255.1:0-13914 GCA_041751795.1 Thermomicrobiales bacterium | reverse complement strand
CGCTCCATCACGACGTCGGCGTAGCCTCCGATCCAGATCGGGATCGGGCGCTGGACGGGCATTGGATTCAGACCAGCCTCAGGAATCGTGTGATGCTTTCCCGTGTAGTCGATCACTTCGTCGGTCCAGAGAGCGCGGAGCACCTCGATCTGTTCTTCGAAGCGTCTGCCACGGGTGTCAAACCGCTCGTTCAATCCGATGTACTCAACTTCGTTCCAACCGACCCCGACGCCGAGCCGAAGTTTTCCTGATGTCAGAACGTCGATTTCAGCGGCCTGCTTGGCAACCAGCGCTGTTTGCCGCTGCGGGAGGATGACGACACCGGTGACGAGCTCCAATCGAGGCGCAACGGCAGCCAGGTATCCAAAAAGAACAAACACCTCGTGGAACTGGCTTTTATCGGTATACGGTCCACTCCAGTCTGGCCGGTTAGCGGTGCTAGCACCGAGGACGTGATCGTAGACCAGTAGGTGCGCATGGCCGGAGGCCTCCGCTACCTGGGCGTATTCCCGAACCACTGCCGGATCCGGCCCAATCTCTGTCTGAGGAAAAACGACACCGATCTGCATTGAACTCCCTGTTCCTGCTCGCAGCGCATCTTGCGTTAGGCGGCTATACTCGTGGCATGAGTGTACGCCGCAATCGTCACACCGGTACGACGATTCCCGAGGCAGGGTTGCCGGTCGCCAGACAGGCGCTGGCGGAATCACGCTTGCGCGGACTTCCGGCTGCTGAAGAGTATCGTGTCATCTCCGACCGGCTCTATCGTTCTGGTGTTCGCGATCTGCCCCCTGGCGCGTTGATCGATTGGATCGAGCGCGCGGTGGAAGATGACTATGAACACTTCCTCACGCTTCGCGCACTCGGCGAAAGGTTTTACGCCGCGATCGCCTCAGGCGACCTCGCCCGCGCCGTCTGGACGCTTGGCGAAAGCCTCGATCCCCCAACTCGCCAACGACTCATCGATGGTCTGACTCGCCTCAACGAACTCGAACGCGAGTAGCGTCCAGTCGTGATCGAGGCTAATATGGACGACCTTGCAGGCCGTCCAAGGAACGGACACCTGTGCCTCGTTGCGTATTCACGAGCGTCGACCGACCTCAACGGGATCGAATCTGCCTCACTTGCCGTTTCCCGCATTCCGTGGTGGTGCTAGGATGCCTTGCGTCATCAGAATGTCAGGATGGGGGAACGGATGGTCGAAAAGACATCGGTGAGTCTGAGTGTCGAACGAAACGTTGCGATCCCAATGCGGGACGGCACACGATTGTATGCCGATGTGTACCGCCCATCGGGGACAGGTCCATTCCCAACGCTGCTGACGCGAACTCCGTACGACAAATCAAACACCGGCGTTGCGCCATTTACCGTTCGTGCGGCGACGGCTGGCTATGCCGTCGTTATTCAGGACGTGCGAGGCCGATTCGAATCCGAAGGCGATTTCTACCCGTTCGTAAACGAACGTCAGGATGGGTATGACACGCTCGAATGGCTCACGAGCCAATCGTGGTGCGACGGCAACATCGGCATGTTCGGTGGATCGTACGTTGGCATGACGCAGTGGCAGGCTGCCTTGTCTGGCCATCCCGCTTTGAAAGCAATCGTCCCGGTCGTCACAGCAGCAAACTATCATGACGGCTGGGCGTATCAGGGTGGCGCGTTCGAACTCCAGTTCAACTTGTCGTGGACGTTGTCGGTTCTCGCGATCAACTCAATTCTGCGGGCTAACGACGGTGATGTGAACTCGCCGCAATTCCAGTCCGGCATGGACGCCGCTGACAACATGGTGCCTGAGTTCGAGCGACTGCCGCTGATCGGGAATCCAATCTTTGCTGAATACGCCCGGTATTACGACGACTGGGTGAACCATCCGACGTATGACGACTTCTGGTCTGGACTTGACGTCTCCAATGGCTGGGATGCGATTCAGGCAGCGAGTTTCTCGATCGGTGGCTGGCACGACATCTTCCTCGGTGGAACGATCGACAACTTCGAAGGAATGTCCGCAGTCTCGGGAAACGACGGTCGCCACCGGCTGATGATCGGACCGTGGAACCACGGCGGAATGCGCACAGGTAACCCGATCGGCGACGCCAACTTCGGCATGCGTTCGACCGGAGCGGTGATCGACGAAGGTGGGATGCACCTGCGCTGGTACGATCGGTGGCTCAGAAACACTGAGAACGGATTCGACAACGAGCCACCAGTTCGCCTGTTCGTCATGGGGGCAAACCGATGGCGGGATGCTCAGACATGGCCGATCGAACACACCGAGTGGCAGGACTGGTATCTGCACAGCGGCGGCACCGCCAACTCGCTCCAAGGCGATGGAACACTGTCACGGGAAGCTCCCGGAAGCGAACACCCTGACACTTTCGTCTATAACCCGCGTAATCCTGTACCGACTCATGGCGGCGGACTATGCTGCAATAACGTGTTCAGCCTCGGTGGTGCATGGGATCAGCGTGAGATCGAAGCACGCGCAGATGTTCTTGTCTATGACAGCCCACCGCTATCGAAGGCACGCGAGGTAACTGGCCCGATCACGGTGATCCTCTACGCCAGTTCGTCAGCGACCGACACCGATTTCACCGCCAAGCTCGTCGACGTTGGACCCTGTGGCTACGCCCGAAACCTGACCGACGGCATCATTCGCGCCCGGTTCCGTGATTCGATGTCGATTGAGTCGTTAATCACACCTGGTGATGTCATCGAATACGAGATCGATCTCTGGGCGACAGGCAACGTCTTCGAGGAGGGCCATCGAATCCGCGTAGAAATCTCCAGCAGCAATTTCCCGCGATTCGATCGCAACCCGAACACCGGAGAACTCCCCGGTCGCTCAGACAACATGGTCAGCGCATTGCAGACGATCCATCACTCGCAGGAATATCCATCACGTATTGTGTTGCCAGTGATCAATGATCCTGACGACCAATGACCACTCACCAGATGTCATTGTGGGTGATCGATTCCATCGCGGGATAACCGATTGATTCTTGAATGTGAAGGGACCATGACTGCGTGACCCGGTTACTGATTCGAGACCTTGCGCCGGACTTGATCCTGACTGACGCCAAGATTACAACGATGGATGTTGATCTCCCCGAGGCAGAGGCTGTAGCGATCAAAGATGGAGAAATACTGGCCGTTGGAACGACGGACGCAATCAGTGAACTCGCTGCTCCATCGACGATCGTTCGTGCGTTGGGAGGACGGAGAGTCATCCCAGGTATCAACGACACGCATAACCATCTGATGTCAACCGGAAAGGTGTTGACCGAAGTCCAACTCTACGACGCGCGCTCGATCGACGACATCAAGGAGCGCGTCGCGGAGCGGGTCGCTTCATCGCCGCCGGGATCGTGGATCACTGGTCGAGGCTGGGACGAGAGTCTGCTGCGCGACAAGCGATTTCCGACCCGGCACGATTTGGACGATGTCGCGCCAAACAACCCGGTCGTTCTCGAACGAGTCTGGAACATGCTGCTCGCGAACTCAGCTGCACTTCACGCGGCCGACGTCGGCCGACACACACCCGATCCACCAGCCGACCAGTTGTACGCTGGCCGGATCGTTCGGGACGCAAACGGCGACCCGACCGGAGTATTCCGAGACCGGGCGAAACGATTGATCCAGGGTGTTGTGCCAATGCCGACGCTCGCGGACCGCGAAGGATACATCCGGACAGCCTGTGCGGAGTACAGCAGGCTTGGAATGACATCGGCTGCCGAACCGGGCTTGTTTCCTGAGCAGTTGCGAGCGTTCCAGAATGTCCGGCGTGCTGGAAACCTATCGGTCCGCGTGTCGCTCTGCCTTGGCGGGTGGGGATTCGGAACGAGCGCAGACGAGGCAACCGTCGAACAACGGATCGACGACACAGGCGTCTTTACCGGCTATGGCGATTCGTGGCTGCGGTTCGACACCGTAAAGTTCATGCCTGACGGAGGTGTCGGAGACCGAACAGCATTGATGTTCGACGCGTACGAGAACGAACCTGACAACTTCGGTCAATTCGTCGTATCCGAACGTGACCTGTTTCGAAACGTCGCGTGGTGCCATGAACGAGGCTGGTCAATTGACTGTCACGCATGCGGAGACCGGATGATCGAACTCGTCACGCGTGCATATGCTGCCGCCCAGGACGCCCGGCCCGACGCATCGATCCGTCATCGGATCCACCACGCTTACTTGCCAACCGAAACCGCTCTGAACCTGATGCGCGAGTATCGGATTCCCGCCCTGGCGACAATTCCCTTCATCCACAACCTCGGTGAGAGTTTCGTGACGAGTCTCGGCGAAGAACGCGCGTCAAAGGTTATGCCGCTACGGACCTATCTCGATGCGGGCGTCCCGCTCGCTCTCGGTTCTGATTCACCAGTTACCAGTCACAACCCTTTCGTTGGCATCTACAGCGCGGTGACTCGTAAAACGGTGTACGGTCGCCAACTCGGCGCTGACGAGTGCATCAGTCGTGAGGAGGCGCTACGGGCGTACACGCTCGACGCCGCCTGGGTCACGTTCGAAGATGGAATCAAGGGCAGCATTTCACCAGGCAAACTCGCCGATCTGGTTGTGTTGGACCGGGACATTATGACAATTCCTGAAGATGAGATTCCTGGAACGATCAGCGTTCTGACGCTGGCAGGAGGGAGTGCAGTCCACGACCAGCTTGCTTGACCCTGTAAGGGAGTGTGACGATGGCGTTGGCATACATTCGACCTCGTGAAAGCACGCACGACGCGAGGATTCTTTGCTGGGTCGATATCGAGTCGCAGCGTGTTTATGCGCTGGACGGCACGCTATCGGAACTCCTTCGTATGGATCCCGACGAGCGGTCTCGACGAATCGTAGCGATGCGGCAGCAGTCGGAAATCAATCTCCCGCTCGATGAGGTTACGTTTCTGGCACCGGTCGACGATCAGGAAATCTGGGCAGCGGGCGTTACCTACGAACGCAGCCGTGACGCCAGAATGGAAGAGTCCACTCAGGTCGATGTCTATGCGAAGGTGTACGACGCCGATCGTCCGGAGATCTTTCTCAAATCGGCGGCTTGGCGATGCGTTGGCGACTTCGGACCAGTCGCAATCCGCAACGACTCATCATGGGATGTCCCGGAGCCAGAACTGGCGCTGGTGATCGATTCCCACGGAAGAATCGCAGGCTATACGATCGGGAACGATGTCTCTTCGAGATCGATCGAAGGTGAGAACCCTCTGTACCTGCCACAAGCCAAGATGTTCACCGGATCGTGTTCGCTCGGCCCGTGGATCATGTTGCCGGACGAGATCACCGATCCGCTCAATCTCGACATCCGGCTCACGATCGAACGTGACGGACAATCGCATTGGACGGGTGAGACATCAACGCGTCAATTCCATCGATCGCTCGATGACCTCGTCGAATGCCTGTATTCCGCACTCGACTTCCCAGACGGGACAGTCCTCCTGACAGGCACCGGAATCATTCCGCCTTCGGCATTCACCCTTGAAGGCGTCGACACCGTCACGATCGACATCGGCGGCATCGGCACGCTGACGAACCATGTCTATCGCCTCCCGGAACGGACAACCAATGGCTGATCGAGCACAGATCATCAACTGGGACGCGATCGACGAGGACGAGATATACACAGGTGTCACCCGGCAGAAGCTAACGACCGAGACGAGCACGGTCGTCCGGTACACCTATCATCCTGGATGTGTCTTCCCAGTGCACCAGCATCCTGAGGAGCAGGTCACAATTGTCCACTCTGGTGCAATCGAGTTCGAGGTCGGCGGAGAGGTTGTCGTCCTGAAGGCGGGTCAGGTCGCGATCATACCCGGCGGAGTTCCGCATGGTGCTCGGGTCACCGCAGGGGAAACTGTCGTCACAGATAACTACATCGCCAGTGCAAACCGGACTCCGTTACAGTTCGAGGAGAGCGCAACATGACCAACTTCGTGACGTCCCAGTGGTTGATGGACAAGACCGAGGCGAGTTCAGACGGCGGGATGGTCGTTGCAAAGCAGGAGATCGCCGCGAAAGCCGGCAGTCAGGTGCTCGCTGAAGGTGGCAACGCGGTTGACGCAGCAGTGACAGCCGCATGGGTCATGAACGTCATGGAGCCCTACAATTGCTCGATCGCAGGCGCCGGCTACCTCGTCTACCGGGCGGCAACGGGCGAATCATGGGTCGTCGATTTCAGCAACCGTGCGCCGTCGAAAGCCACGGCTGATGCTCTCTCGTCGCGAACAACGGTCGCGTTCAGTGGCCCGCTCGCTGCGGCCGTTCCCGGTACCGTCGCCGGTCTTGCAACGGCGCTCGAACGATTCGGGACAATCACACTCGCGCGGTCGTTGGCTCCTGCCATCGAGGTGGCCGAGTCGGGGATGCCGCTCAACTGGCTGCTGACGTTGCGGATCATCCAGGAACTTCCTGGTATCCGGGCAAACCCGAAGACCGCCGAGATTTTCCTTACGAATGGCGATCCAGGTATGGCGTATGACGAAACGGTCCTTCGCCAGATCGACCTCGCACGGACGTTACGGGCAATCGCCGACGAGGGAATCGGCGCGTTCTACGAGGGTGATACAGCGAGAAAGATCATTTCGTTCGTGAACGATCAGGGTGGTCTGCTTGAGGCTGCCGACTTCGCATCCTTCCAACCGAGCGTCGTCGCGCCGCTGCGATCGACATACCGCGGCCACATCCTCCTGGGAGTTCCGCTTCCGTCCCCGGGTTTGACCACGATCCAGTGTCTCCGAATGCTTGAGCACGATGACCTTGCTGGGATGGGGCACAACAGTGCCGACGTGCTGCATCTCATGGCCGAAACGTTCCGGCTTGCGTTTGCCGATCGTGACGCCTACCTCGGGGACCCTGACTTTACAGATATTCCATTCGACCGGCTTCTGACTGACGAGTATGTCGCGAACCGCCGAAGCGAAATCGACCCACACTGCGCGATGGAACGGCCAGCACCCGGTACTATCGGTCGCGTACCAGTGGGCGCACAAGGCGGTGGCGGTGGGACGACGCAGATTTGCGCCGTCGATGCCGAAGGCAACACCGTTTCGATGACCCAGACGCTGATAGGCGGGTTGACCGGTCTTGGAGTCGCCGGTGATACTGGCGTCGTCATGAATTGTGGGCTGCAATGGTTCGATCCGCAGCGTGATGCGCCAAACAGCGTGGCACCTGGCAAGCGACCACTATCGAACATGACACCGATGATCGTTGAACGCGATGGCCAACCAATCCTCGCCGTCGGAGCGCCCGGATCGAGACGAATTACGAATGCCGTGACCCAGGTGACGCTCAACGTGCTCACCCATGGGATGCCGGTGCAACCGGCGATATCCACGCCGAGGATCGATTGTTCGCTCGGTCATATCCTGGCCGACGATCGGATCGATAACGCGACACTTACCGACCTCCGCAATCGCGGCCATCGCGTTGATGCCGTCCATGAGTTCATCAATGCAGGCGGCCCTGCAACCGGGTATCGTGGGAACTTTTCACGTCCTGCGGCGATCTACATTGATGCAGACGGCGTTCGCCATGGCGGCGACTACCCGTTTGTCGAAGGGATGGCTGTCGGCGTTCCGCGACCGGGATAATCGATCAGGTGATCAACGTTCCGTCGAACAATTGGACGCGTACGGTTGTTCCAGGATCAATGACATCACTGGTTTCCGGGACGATGATAAAGCAGTTCGCACGAACTGCGGCCATCAGCACCGCCGAACCTTGATCACCAGTCGGGCGCGCTTCGAGGTATGCCGACGTTCGACTCACCACGCCGCGCACAAAGTGACGCCGCCGCCCTGGATTCGGCAGACGCTCCATCGAAATTGCATCCAGTTCGGGAAGGGACAATTGGGAATGTCCGAGCATGCGCCGGATCGCAGGACGACCGAACTGCTCGAACGAGACAAGCGCAGCGACAGGGTTCCCGGGAAGACCAAGAAGCGGCGTATTGCCGATTGTCCCGAACGCGAGCGGCTTCCCAGGCTTCATCCGGACCTGCCAGACATCGATGCTTCCCTCGGCCTTAAGAACGTTTTTGACAACGTCGTAGTCACCAACAGACACACCTCCTGACGTAACGAACAGGTCCGGAGTGTCAGATGCAAACAGCTTGTCGTGGACGTCATCCGTAGTGTCGCGCGCAACACCCAGAAGCACTGGCTCACCCCCGGCCTGGCGAACCAATGCTGCGATGGTGTGAGAGTTACTGTTACGAATCTGACCGGGCTGGAGGTCCGGGCCAAGATCAACCACTTCGTCTCCGGTCGACAGGATTGCGACACGAGGGCGACGATGGACATCGACCGTCGCCATGTTCAGCGACGCCAGGATACCGATCTCCGCCGGGCCAAGGACGGTCCCGGCCGATATGACGGCATCGCCTGCGCGAACGTCCTCACCAGCTTCACGGACGTTCTCTCGCGCCTGGACCGGACGCGAGATTTCGATCTCTGCCAGGCCGTTGTTGGCTCTGGACGATTCGTCCGTTTCCTCGAATCGAACAACGGCATCCGCGCCGGCAGGGATCGGCGCTCCGGTCATGATCCGCATCGACTCACCCGGACCAACGGCGCGATCCGGAACAGTTCCTGCAGCGACTGTCCCCGTTACGCGAAGCACCACCGGTGCGTCGGCAACGTCGATCGACCGGACTGCGTAGCCATCCATCGCGGAATTGCGGAACGGAGGAACGTCAACCGTCGACACAACATTTCGGGCAGCGACCATCCCAAGCGCATCGACAATCGGCGTCGCGACCGCTTCCAGCGGAGCAAAACGAGCAAGGATGCGCTCGCGCGCGTCATCGACGCCAATCATTGTCTCGGGCATGTCCCAGGTGCGTTCAGTACCCATTGCCGCCACATTGCTGCTGGCGCGAGCGAAGCAGATTACAGCGCCTTCATTGCGTCAACGAGGCTCTGAACGGATCCAGCTGACTTGTGCAACGCCGCCGTCTCATCTTCGGTCAGCGAGACTTCAATGATCTGCTTGACGCCACCGGCACCCAGTTTTACCGGAACACCAACGAAGAGACCGTTGATGCCATATTCGCCTTCCAGGAGGACGCTGGCCGGGACGACACGATTCTTATCCAGCATGACCGCATCGACCATCTGTGTCGCCGAGTTACCGGGGGCATAGTACGCCGACCCGGTCTTCAGCAAACCAACGATCTCCGCGCCGCCATTCGCTGTCCGCTCGGACAACGACGCGATTCGATCAGCCGAAAGGAGTTCCGTAATCGGAATCCCGCCCACCGTGGTGTAGCGCGGCATCGGCACCATCGTGTCGCCATGGCCACCAAGCACCATCGCCTGGACATCCTCGACGGAGACATCGAGTTCCATCGCGACAAACGTTCGGAAGCGAGCGGAGTCGAGGACCCCGGCCATGCCGATTACTCGCTCTTTCGGAAACCCTGCTGCGTCGAAGGACGCGTGGCACATCGCGTCGAGCGGGTTGGACACGACGATGATGACGGTGTCGGGCGAGGCTGCAACCACCTGCTCTGTCACGCTCTTGACGATACCCATGTTGGTACGCAACAGGTCATCGCGGCTCATTCCCGGCTTTCGAGCGATGCCACTCGTGATAACGACGACATCAGAACCAGCGGTGTCCTCATAGGCATTCGCACCAGTCAGGTTGGTGTCGTAGCCGATGACCGGACCGGACTGCATCAGGTCGAGCGACTTGCCTTGTGGCATCCCCTCAACGATGTCGAGCAATACGACATCGGCGTAATCTCGCTCGGCGACCTTCTGAGCGACAACGCTGCCAACATTCCCGGCGCCAACGACTGTTACCTTGCCTCGCATATGATTGCTATTCCTCCCTCAGCCCCACCGTGCCGTGACCGGCGACGTGCCGCCCAACCGAGCGGCGCATGTTGTGGTTCATGATAGCATCGGGGCTAACAAAGCCTCGTATCGATCGCGACTCAGCCTGGATAACAGTGGAGTGGCAGGGCGATTGCATCTTATTTCGCAATGGGTGTGAGCAGGTGGAGGAGGTAGGTCTGATCCCAGCCGGCCTTGAGCCGTTTGGTGTGGACGCTGCCCGTCCGACTGCGGTCCAGCCGGATCAGGTTGAAGGCGATGCGCCGCAGCACGCCGACGTTCTCGGCGCCATCGCCGGTCCGCACCCGGCTCTCATCCTCCCGAAACGCCATATCCAGGACCCAGTGCTCACGATTCTCAATCCCCCAATGGCTACGGACGGCGCGAGCGAATGTCGCGATATCGCCGTCCAGGCTGCTCAGATAGTAGCGCGTCTCTCGACTTGTGCCGGTCTCGGTGACACGGACCCGTTCGACCATCCCGACACAGCCGGGATCTGGCCAATGCTGCGTGTCGCGCCCGAGGTAGATCAGCAGCTGGGCATCAGTGCTCGTCCAGTAGCGACGTGTTTCCAACCGACCATGACCAGCGTCTTCCGTCACCAGGTGTGCGTGCCGCACGCCGCGCCAGTCCTCGCGCACCGCCTCGGCGAAGAACGTCTCGACGGCATCGAGGGTCTGGGGCTGGTTGGTCTTGAGCGCGAGCACGTAGTCGGCCCCCTTGGCGCGGATCGCGTCAGCCGTGGCCGTCTGGCAGTGCAGCGCATCAACGGTCACGATCGCGCCGTCAAGCACAAGCAGATCGAGCAGCGCCGGGACGGCCGTGATCTCGTTCGAGTCAGCCGCCACGGCCTGCTGGCCGAGCACGAGTCGGCGCTCGTTGGCCCAGGCGCTGACCAGGTCGATGGCCGCGTGACCATCTCCCCGGTCATGCGAGCGACGCAGCACCTTGCCATCGACGGCAATCACCTCCCCAGTAGGGCCGGGCAGCACGGTCTGGATCCAGCGGAGGAAGCAGCGCTCGAACGCGTCCGGATCGAGCCGGGCAAAGACGCGTCCAATGGTGTCGTGCGAGGGACTGCCGTTCGGCAGGTCAAGGAAGGTGGCGAGCCAGTCCACCTTGGCATGGCCCCACTGCTCCACATCGACCCAGGTATCAGCACCACTGACCACGGCGCAGACCGCGATGGTGATGACATCCAATAGCTGATGGCGCTTGGTGCGTTCCATCCGCGGATCCGGAAGCTCGGCGAACATTTGCTGGATGACAAGGATCGGTCGATCAGCCATGGATCACCTCCAGAATGCACGAGACGAATGCTGCCCGGCAGTATCTCCGATGATTCCTTGGCTTGCGATCAATTAGATGCGATTGCCCTGCAGTGGAGTGGCCGGAGTGCTTGATTCCGGATTTAGGCCGGGATATACTTCACTGCGCTCAAGCGGAGGCTTTGAGGCTTGCCCAGGTGGCGGAATAGGCAGACGCGCTAGCTTGAGGGGCTAGTGCCCGCAAGGGCGTGGGGGTTCAAGTCCCTTCCTGGGCACCGATTGGCACGTGCGAGGGCGATTAACTCAGTTGGTAGAGTGCCACGTTTACACCGTGGATGTCAGAGGTTCGAGCCCTCTATCGCCCACCATCGCACGGTGATCGACGCTCACGACATCTCCACCTCATGCCGAGGTAGCTCAGTCGGTAGAGCATACGACTGAAAATCGTAGTGTCGGCGGTTCGATCCCGCCCCTCGGCACAAGATTCGGGACGGAGCCATGGCTCCGTCCCGTTTGCATCCCCCTCATTCGCCGCATTCGATCACCGTCAACTGTGACTCCGTGGCACCGTGTGTGCGTACATGCTGTACGTACGCAGAGTTTGCAGTTGAATTGCGAGGATCTCATGCACGAAGAACAGACTATCGTCCTCATCAATAATGAGCCTACCTTCAGGTGGACGATCTCGCGCCTCCTGGAGCGCCGGGGAATGAAAGTCGCACCGATTGAGCGAACCACCGCCGCGATCGATCATGTGCGGGCTACTCGTCCACTGGCAGTCGTCCTCGAAGCGTCATATGGAAGCGCAGTCTCAGCAGTGTCGATCGTCGAGCGTCTGCGCGGAGACAACGCGACCCGCTATCTGCCGATCATTGTCTGCTCGCCCGATGACCGATTCCTTACGTCGTATGGCGACTACCTGCGCGGGGAAGGCTGCATTGTCACTGGCCGTCCATTCGATGACGATCAATTCATCGATATGATCGGTCGCGTGTCGGTCCTCAATACTCTCCACGCCAGCGGCTTCACCCCGGAACTGAGTCACTCCGCCTGATTCAACGACACGTCCCGACCTGATCAGTACGCGTGAATAGCGACACAATCCCTTCCGAATCGGTATACTCGCGATTGCCTGCGCGGAGGGGGTGGGCTTTTCTGTGCACAATCAGGGGGATGTGAAACTGTGTCAGATGTAGGACTCGGTCTTACCGCCGCGCTTGTGGCTGCGGCGGCAGCGATCCTGTTTGGCCTGTTCCTGGCGCGATCCGTACTCAGCCGCCCGGCTGGTAACGAACGCATGCAGGACATCGCTCGCGCCATTCAGGAGGGCGCGGAAGCATATATGAAGCGGCAGTACACGGTCGTCGCGATTGTCGCGGTGGTGATCGCTGTTCTGCTCGCGTTGCTACTCAACGTAGAAACCGCCGTTGGATTCCTCGTTGGAGCGACGGCATCTGCGGCAGCGGGGTTCATCGGCATGAGCGTTGCCGTTCGAGCTAACGTCCGTACGGCCGAGGCTGGGCGAACCGGCCTTGGCCCAGCACTGACGACTGCCTTCCAGGGCGGCACGGTCACCGGCATGTTCGTCGTCGGCCTTGGCCTTGGATCGGTCGCCGGCTTTTACGCGATCACCGGCAATGTTGACTCGCTAATCGGCCTCGGCTTCGGTGGCTCGCTGATTTCGGTATTCGCGCGCATCGGCGGCGGCATCTACACAAAGGCCGCCGATGTAGGTGCTGACCTCGTCGGTAAGGTCGAAGCCGGGATCCCCGAAGACGATCCGCGCAACCCGGCCGTTATCGCTGACAACGTTGGTGACTGCGCCGGTATGGCAGCCGACCTGTTCGAGACCTACGCCGTGACAGCAATCGCTGCGATGCTCCTCGGCGATCTAGTTTTCCCGGGAAACGAGAAGGCCATCGTCTTCCCGCTCGTCCTCGGAGCCGCCTCGATCTTCGCGTCGATCATCGGCACGTTTTTCGTACGCACTGGTGCGAGCGGCTCGATCATGGGCGCCCTCTACAAGGGGCTGTTCGGTGCAGCGGGACTGTCTGTCATCGCCTTCTTTCCGATCACCCTTTGGCTAATGGACGACAACGGCGTCATCGGGAACCAGGACGTATCGCTATTTGGCGTCTCATTCGGTATGGATGCAACGCTGAAACTCTTCGTCTGTGCGTTGCTCGGCATCATCGTGACAATGGCAATCGTTTTCATCACCGAGTACTTTACGTCAACCAGCTTCAAGCCAGTCCGCAATATTGCAAAGGCGTCAGAAACGGGCCACGGAACCAATATTATTTCCGGCCTCGCCGTCTCGATGCAGTCAACTGCACCTGTCATTGGCGTCATCGCACTGGCGATCTACATGGCGTACAACTTCGCAACTGGTTCGAATGCAGACGCTGCGCTGTACGGCATCGCCGTCGCGGCAATGGCGATGCTCTCGATGACCGGTATCATCGTCGCGATCGACTCCTTTGGACCAATCACCGACAACGCCGGCGGCATCGCCGAAATGTCTGAAATGCCCGAAGAAGTTCGTGCGATTACCGACCCACTCGACGCAGTCGGCAACACGACGAAGGCCGTAACGAAGGGCTACGCGATCGGCTCGGCCGGACTCGCCGCCCTGGTTCTGTTCGCATCGTTCTTCCTTGAACTGGAGACGCGAATCCCGTTCGATCTCTCCAACCCCAACGTCATTATCGGGTTGTTGATCGGTGGCTCGCTCCCGTACCTGTTCGCGTCGCTCCTGATGGAGTCGGTCGGACGCGCTGGTGGAGCCGTCGTTA
>JBGSWU010000254.1:0-5748 GCA_041751795.1 Thermomicrobiales bacterium | reverse complement strand
TCGGGCGTCGCCCCGGCGTGCGCGCGGGAGCCAACGGAGACGTCTTCGTCGTCGCGCCGGACGGCGAAGAGTTGCAGTCGATCACCGATGGCTTCGACCGGAGTCCGGCAACCGCGTCGTTCGGTGACACGTGGAGTCCTCGCGACCACACGCCGCTAGTCTGGTCGGCTGACGGACTAGGTGTGACGTTCACCGCCAGCGACAAGGGGCGTGTCGCGATCTTCAAGGCAGATGTGAATGGTGACATAACGCAGATCGCTGGTGGCGATCTCTCAATCTCGATGGTGTCACGATCTGCCGATGGGGGACAGCTCGCGTTCGTCGCCGGAGACTTCACGAACCCCTGTGATGTCTTCACCTGTCGCGCGGATGGGTCCGACGAACGACGACTGACGCAGGTGAATGCAGATGTCCTCGATGAACTGACAATCCAGACGCCGGAACATATGCCGTACGAGAGTTTCGACGGACAATATCAGTTGGATGCCTGGATCGTCCGTCCAGTCGGCGTCGAGGCTGGGACGAAAGCACCGCTGGTCCTGATCATCCACGGTGGGCCGCACTCGATCTTCGGGCACACGTTCTTCTTCGACATGCAACTCTGGGCGAGTCAGGGGTGGAACGTCCTCTTCATGAACCCACGCGCAAGCCAGGGCTACGGCGAAGCGTTCGCGACCGGGGCGATTGCCGACTGGGGCGGGGTCGACTGGCGCGAGCAGGAGCAGGCGCTCGACCTCGCCATCGAACGCGGCGGTGTCGACCCTGAGCGACTGGCCGTCACCGGTCTGTCGTATGGTGGCTTCATGACGAACTGGATCGTCGGCCACAGCGATCGTTTCAAGGTCGCTGTCAGTGAAAACAGTATCTGTAACCTGGTCTCATTCTTCACCACCTCCGACATCGGCTGGTACTGGCTCGAACACGAGATGGAGAAGACTGTCTGGGACAATCTCGACTGGTACATGCAGGCATCACCAATCTCATACATCGGAGAGATGAAAACCCCGATGCTGTTGCTACAGGCCGAATCGGACTACCGCTGCCCGATCGAGCAGGGTGAACAACTCTTTACGGCACTGCTGTCACGTAGCGTTCCAACCGAGATGGTGCGCTTTCCCGGAGAGAGTCACGGCCAACTGTCGGCAGGAAAACCGGAAACGCGACTTGTCCGACGGCAAGTGACGCTCGACTGGTTCAAGCGCTTTCTGTAGATTCCAGGCTAACGTTTGCCAGACTCACGGGGAGCCGGTAGATGGCTGGCTCCCCGTCCGTCGTCCGGCACAGGTGACGTAAGACAGTGGAAGCGATTCGAACGCGAGTAAGATTTCTGAATGGCACGCCGCCGGAGGGATATCCAGGGAAGGTATCTGCAGATGTCGGAAATGGTCTATGGTCCAACACACATTAACGACGAACTGGCGCGATTTCAGCCTGATCCAGATTCCGCATCTGGGCGTCGGGCAGAGATTCTGCTCAAGACCGATGATCTGCGCGTACTGCTTGTGACCTTGCGCAAGGACGCCACCATGGCCGAACACAGCGCACCGGGAACTGTCACCATCCAGGTTGTCGAAGGAGCAATGGCAGTGTCTGCAAACGATGTCACGCACGAGCTGGCCAAAGGTGGTCTGATCGCATTTGCCGCCGATGTCCGACACTCCGTTCAGGCTCAGTCGAACGGAGCGATTCTCTTAACCATTGCCTGGCCAACCCGCTCAACGAGCTGATTACGATGGCAATCTATCGCACCCGCCTGCCGCAGCAAATCTATACATTCCGTGACCTGCGCGACCTGATGGCCAAGGCGACACCAGCACGATCTGGTGATGTCCTGGCGGGAATCGCCGCCGCCGACGCTGCCGAACGGATCGCGGCCCAGATGGCGCTCGCCGACGTGCCACTGACAACGTTCCTGAACGAGTGTCTGATCCCGTATGAGGACGACGAAGTCACCCGCCTGATCATCGACAGTCACGATGCCGAGGCATTCCGGGCGATCAGCCACCTGACGATTGGGGGCTTCCGCAATTGGCTCCTTTCGGACGCTGCGAGCGAGGAGGCATTGGAGCGACTGGCCCCCGGCATCACGCCCGAAATGGCAGCGGCAGTTTCCAAGATCATGAGAATTCAGGATCTGATCCTCGTCGCCCGCAAGTGTCGGGTGACGACCCGGTTTCGCGGGACGATCGGATTGGCCGGACGACTGTCTACGCGCCTTCAACCAAACCATCCGACCGACGACCCAACTGGCATCGCAGCCAGCATTCTCGATGGACTGCTTTATGGCAGCGGCGACGCAGTCGTTGGGATCAACCCAGCCAGCGATAGCCTGGATGCCGTCAATACGTTACTGGTCATGCTGGACCAGATCATCCAGACATACCAGATACCCACGCAGTCGTGCGTGCTGACGCACATCACGACGACAATCGACGCGATCGATCGCGGAGCACCAGTCGATCTCGTGTTCCAGTCGGTTGCCGGAACCGAAGCCGCCAACCACAGTTTCGGGGTGAACCTCACGCTCCTTCAGGAAGGACGCGATGCTGCGCTGTCATTGAACCGCGGCACGCTCGGTCAAAACGTCATGTACTTTGAGACTGGTCAGGGAAGTGCCTTGTCCGCGAACGCTCATCGCGGCGTCGACCAGCAGACATGTGAGGCGCGGGCATACGCGGTCGCACGCGCGTTCCAGCCGCTGCTCGTCAACACCGTCGTCGGCTTCATCGGCCCCGAGTACCTCTTTGATGGAAAACAGATCATCAGGGCCGGACTTGAAGACCACTTCTGCGGCAAACTGCTCGGCGTCCCGATGGGATGTGACATCTGCTACACCAACCATGCCGAAGCCGATCAGGATGATATGGACGTGTTGTTGACGCTGCTCGGTGCGGCTGGCTGCACCTATATCATGGGTATTCCAGGTTCTGACGACGTCATGCTCAACTATCAGACGACGTCGTTTCATGACGCGCTTTACGCGCGAAATGTTCTCGGTCTCAGACCAGCGCCGGAGTTCGAGGCATGGCTCCAGTCGATGGGCATTTTCGACGGTGCCGGACATCCCAGGTTGACCGACAGGTTACCAGACTCACTAGGACAAGCACTGGCACAACTCACGTCAGGAGGTTCGCTTGACCGGTGAGCCCGCCACGCCAAATCTCCAACAACCCCCGGATGGCGGAGTCATCAACAACCCCTGGGAATCGCTCCGCTCCCTGACGACGGCCAGAATTGCGCTCGGTCGGGCAGGTCTCAGCCAGCCGACGGCGCATCATCTCGCGTTTCAACTCGCCCATGCTCAGGCACGCGACGCCGTCCACAGCGAACTCGACATCGGTGGACTTCAGTCGGATCTTGCGAGGATCGGTCAAGAGGCAATCGTCCTACACAGCCAGGCTGAAGATCGTCGCATCTATCTGCAACGTCCAGACCTCGGGCGCCGGCTGGATCAGCCATCGGTGGACTTCCTGACGCAACGCCCGGCCGAGGCAACCGACGTTGCCTTCGTCATCGCCGACGGGTTATCCGCACTCGCCGTCGAGCGGCACGCGGTGCCGCTCCTACAAATCATGTTGTCGCGCATGGCATTCGGTGACGTGCGGATCGCGCCGGTCACGATCGTCGAGCAGGCTCGCGTCGCGATCAGTGATGAGATCGGCTCACTGCTCCACACTGAAGTCGTCGTGATCCTCATCGGCGAACGACCTGGCCTCAGTTCTCCCGACAGCCTCGGGGTCTACCTCACATACGATCCGAAGGTCGGCAATACCGACGCCAACCGAAACTGTATCTCCAACATCCACGCCGCTGGTCTGAGTTACGAAGTTGCTGCTGACAACTTGATGCACCTGATAATCGAGGCTCGACGGCACCAGATGTCGGGGGTGTTGCTGAAGGGCAATAGCACCAGCGATCGACACCTCAACAATCCTGAAGCACCTGCCTGATCATTGGTATCACGAGTCTGAACGCGCAATCCATCGCAATCGTTTACTGCGGCGGTTATCATCCTGACACGCCCTAACATCGAAACAGACTCGGAAGCCTCGACCGCATCCCGTCAAAGGAGCAACCCAATGAAAGTGTTTCAAGTGAAGCGCACGATCAATGCATCACCGGAACGAATCTGGGCGATTCTGACCGAAGCGTCACGCTACCCAGAGTGGGATCCAGGCATGGACCGCATCGAAGGTCAGATCGCACAGGGAGAGAAGATCAAGGTCTTCAGCAAGGTCAACCCTGGGCGGACCTTCCCGGTCACCGTGACGACGTTCACGCCGGCCCAGCGCATGGTCTGGACCGGCGGAATGCCGCTCGGGCTTTTCACGGGCGAACGCACGTTCATGCTGACTCCAGCCGGGAACAACACGACCGAGTTCAGTATGCGCGAAGAGTTCGAAGGACCACTCCTGCCGCTGATTGGCCGGTCGATCCCCGACCTGACCCCGTCGTTCGAAGCGTTCGCTGACGGGCTCAAGCAACGCGCCGAAACCGCATCGTAGACAGAAATTCCTGACCGGGGATTGTCAGTTATCCTGTCCGGTCAGGTAATCGAACGCAGACAGTACGTGGACGCGCACCGTTCCAAGGAGATCTTCCAGCGTGACGTATTCGTCTGGAGCACCCATGTTGTACGGGGTCGGACCATACACGTATGCCGGTATATCGCGCCATCGCCAGAAACGGCAGTCCGTCCCGCCAATGCCGATCGTCGGAAAGGGGAGGATGCCGCGGGTATCACTCGCATTTCGTTGCAGGATTCGGATCATTTCGTGATCGGGCGTGCACACCGATGGTTCGGTAGCCTGATGAATGGTGTAGGTGGCATTCGGGAAATCCTTCAGAATCTCGTCGAACGCCTCGAGCAACGCCGCGGAAGAAACGCCGACCGGCGCCCGCAGGTCAATCTGCGTTCGGCAGTCGGCTGCGATGACGTTCATCTTGACGCCGCCGCCGATCAGCCCGATGTTGACAGTCACCTGCTTGACGATGTCCGTCGCGCCGGGGCCAAGCGCGGAATCAAGTGCCTCGCGTGCTTCTTCAACCCGTGCAAGAACGTCGGGAGGCATCTCGACAGGATATTCTGTGAGCGACTCGACGCGAGCGATGATTGCTGCACTGTCTTTAATTGCGTTACCACTGACATGGGTGTAGGCGCCGTGCCCACCAGCAGTGCGTACCAGCAACTCGATCCACAGCGGCCCCTTTTCTCCAATGCGAATCGTCTGGGGTGTACTTGGCTCACCGTTGAGAACGCAATCGCCTAACGTTTCATCTGGGAAATTCTCCAGCAGGTATTTTGTTCCCCATTCCCCGCCAGTTTCCTCATCCGAAACCGCCGTCAACGTCACTTTGCCGGAGAGGTGCTCACGAATCTCATGCAAATACATGTAGGTAAGAAACGACGCAGCCGTACCAGTTTTCATGTCGATCACACCGCGCCCATACAGCTTGCCGTCGTTGATGGTTCCGGAAAACGGATCGTCCGACCATTGGGTCGCATCGCCTCCTGGGAACACGTCAAGATGCCCATTGAGGATCAAGTGCTTGCCCTGTGAACCGCCTTCGAAACTGGCGACGATGTTTGGCCACTCAGGCACAGGAGCGACGACACGATGGTCAAGCATCCGTTCGTTGAGCCAACCTGTCATGAACGCCGCCAACTGGGTGGTGTCGCCAGGCGGATTCTCGCTGGGGATACGAGTCATCTGCTGGACAAAGGCGATGTTTGAGGCTTCGTCCGCG
>JBGSWU010000253.1:0-7659 GCA_041751795.1 Thermomicrobiales bacterium | reverse complement strand
ACCGTTGACAATGGCAAGGTTTCCGATTTTAACCGTTGTGATGGCACCGTCGGCAGATGCAGCCCGAGCCTGGTGTCGGACGGATCCGGTTGTCGTTCTCAACGGAACGCTGGCGGATGTCTTCGTCTCAGGTCCACTGCTCGCACCGCTGACAGTGACTGGCCCGACGAAGATGATCGTGACCGTTCCAGAGGGCGTTGACACGAAGTTGATCCTGAGCGATCTGGGCTTTGGTTACGGCTACGACTTCAAGTTCGAGCACTCGAAACGACTGAAGCAGACGAATCGCGGTATTGAGGTAATGGTCAGAGTTTACGTCCCGGCTCGTGATAACAATATGCCGGTCATGGTCGAGTTTTCACCCCGACTGCTCGGGCTCCTTTCGATCGACTCGGTCGAGGGAACAGCCAATGAGTGGATTATGCTGAAGACGTTCCTTGCCACGGGGCTCCTCTGAGTTCGATTCTGTAAACACGATGACGGCCTGAGTCAGTGACTCAGGCCGTCATCAAAGGGAACCTCGACGTGCCTGGACTGCCTACCCTGCCAATACCACTTCGGATCTACCTGATCGCAATCGCCGTCCTCGGGCCGGCGATTGGTGTTGTCGCAGCACTGGTTGGCACATTCCTGACGAACGGCACCGATGCAGCGATCGCCATTCTCCTTCTCATGATGGTCGCTGCCGCCAATCGCTACCAGGTCAACCTCAGCCATCAAACCCTGATCAGCGTTGCGGACTCCGCCTATATCGCCATGATCATCGTCCTGCCGCCTGGCGCACCAGGCTTGCTCGCGCTGATCGCCATCACTGTTGGCCATCTCATGCGCCGATCCGATCCCCTTGAAGCGTCGTTCAATATCGGCCAGGGCGTGCTGCATGTTACGACGGGTGCGGTAACCTACTGGGCAGCGCTCCAATTCGTCCCGTCCGATCCCGGCTGGTTCCACAATCTCGGCATCGCCGGAGCAGTCGGCGTTACAGCATTCGCGATGCATTTAACAAACTGCGCCCTCGTCTCGATGGCAGTGTCACTGCAGTTGAAACTCAACCCACTTCGCGTCTGGGCGACGAATCTCAGCCAGGATCTCACGATCAACATCGCTCTCGCGGCGATTGGCGGAATGGCGGCGATCATTGCGCTGGCACAGCCGCTCGCATTGCCGTTGCTGGCGCTGCCCGTCGTCCTCGTCCGCCACGCCGCGAACCAGCTCATTCAACTTCGCAAGGACACGATGGCGGCGATGGCCTCGATGGTCGATATTATCGAACTGCGTGATCCATACACCGCTGGACACTCCCGCCGCGTGGCAGAGATGTCGCGAGCCCTCGCGCTTCGCCTGGGTCTCACCGCTGAAGAAGCCGACTTGCTCGAAGCCGCTGGCCGTGTTCATGACATCGGCAAGGTCGCTGTCGATCCCGAAGTGCTGACCAAACCCGGCAAGCTCGATGACCACGAATGGACACAGATGAAGATGCACCCGGTCCACGGGGCGCAGGTCATCGAACGGTTCAAAGCCTGGGGCGAAGGTTACCGACTGGTTCGCCACCATCACGAGGGTTGGGACGGTAAGGGATACCCAGACGGACTCGTCGCCGAATCGATTCCCTTCGGCGCCCGCATCCTCGCTGTCGCTGACACCTGGGACGCTCTGACCAGCGATCGCCCCTACCGTAATGGGATGAACCACGACCGTGCCATCGCGATCATGAAGGAAGGGGCCGGAACACAGTGGGACCCGCGAATCGTTGAAGCACTGACAGAGTATCTGACTGTCAAGCAGAGGGAAGCGAATGTACAGCCCGCATTCTCAGCACCGATCCCACAATCAACGACACCACCTATCCCCACTTAGGCTCACTCCCGCAACGCCTGCGCACCGGACCAGACACCCGCTGCCGACAAGCCAGCAATAGCGCCAGTCAGCGCGGCCAGCGCCAAGGGCCCGGCTCCGATTCCGGAAAGTCGAACGAGCAGACCGGCAACGATGCCCGTCGCCAGCGCAGCCAGTCCAGCGTAGCGCGTTGGCAAAGCCGCTTCTTTCAGCACCTGGACGACGGCGATCGTCAACGGCAACACCAGGCTGTATACGAACAGATCCAGTTCGGTCACGATGCCACCTCTTTCGTTTTCACGGCGAGTGCGTCCGCACCAAGGCGGCGCAGAAGGACCTTGTACGGAACAGGGTTGGCTGGATGCCACTCGAACACGGCGCGTTCGAAGTATTGGACCGTCAGGCCATCATCAACTCGTTCGTTCGTGAGCGGGTAGCCGAAGATCGGCAAACCTCCGCGATCCCGCCAGTAGGCCCAGAACGCCCCACCGACATAACAGTTGGTCTCGCTGAACCACTGGCCCTCACCAATAGTGTCATTCGCCGCTCGATAAGGGCGAACAAAGTCGGCCATCAGCGTGCCAGGGCAACTCGTTGGTTGCAGTTCCTGATGTCCCCAGACCTCGTCGCACGGCGTTCGCGTTGACTGTCGCCAGTCGTCGACAACGCGGCGAAGCGTTCCAACCTGGGCAGCCGTCGCCCGTTGATCGCCACCGATCGGGACGTGAATCGAGAGGGCCAGCGCATTCTGCGGCCAGGCGCCACAATGCCAGAGGACGGCTTCGAGGTCGCGGCAAAGATATGCCGCCCCATCATCGCCGATCGCGACGTGGTACATCAGGCCATCCCCACGCACGGGAGGGTCACCGGCTCGTGACCAGTCCTTATCGACATGGTAGCGGGCTTCCGATTGAAGAACCGCCAGCGTCTCGCTCCGGCGGGTGACTGGTGGCCCGGAATAATGGATGACGACTCCACGCTTATCTCCCACCGGCCGTCGCTCGAACGGTCCGGCAGGGACGCCAGAGTTCGCATCGCGTCGCGCCAGCAGCGTTCGGATATCGATCAGTCCGCTAATAACGCCGGCATATGGCGTCTGCGCTTCAGCGCGTATCCAGTCGTTGAGTCGTCGGACGACACTCGCTGCGTAGCGTGCGCCATCACCTTCAGTCCAGATCGCGAAGACCGAGCCGATCGTTTTCCGACCTTCACGGACGTAGCGATAGGTTGGATCACTGATTCGGTAGAGGCCATCACGCACGGAATCGAGCACGTCAGCATAACGGACGTAGTCGGAACGCCGGACGGCATCACGGATGATCTCCCATCCCGTTATCTCCGGATCACGGACGGTCCGGGCATTCGTCCAGCTACGCGTGTCATTTCGCCAGAGGACGGAGTCGCGGTTCATTCCGTAGGAATGCTCCTCAGCGCAGATCGCCAGCCAGACGCCGGGGTCATGACTACCGCCAGCAATCGTGTCGTAGATCTCGCCTCCCCGCGCTGCCCACGGCGACCCTGCCGCGAGCAATACTCCCGCAAACGTTGACCGGCTGATTCGCGCAGGAGCGACGAAGAGCGATTCCGTTGTCACCGCTTCCACGAGATCATCCCTCCACGGCATTCCCACGCCTGGGACCTTCGACAACAGCACGTCCACCGATCCCACACCACACGTACCTCACACGCTGAGTAGTTCACTGTTCGACCAACGTCATCTCAATCTCCGAGAAAGCGCCGACGTCATTGACGCTGGCTGGCTTCGGCCATTCCTCCCTGATCGCCGCGATCCGAACATCACGTTCGATCGCTGTCGCGACGAAATCCACGTCACGGAACGAGCACGTCGTTGCCTGTTCCCAGAGTGACCAGAGGCCAGCGCGTATCTGCTGGCCGGTTCGAGCATCGAGCGCACCCGATCGATTGATCCCACGGAAACGCGCCTGGATCCTGAACTGCCAACGTCGGCGACGAGCACTGTCATCGAGCGTTTCATGTTCGGCCCAGATCGTCGTGATGAATGGCGGTAGCCCGGACGTTCGTTCCAGGCTGATCCGCAATTGCAACCCCCTGCTTTCGACATCGAGCGGGTAGGACACGCTTGCCCGTTCACTCATAACGGCAACGGCACTCCCTGCGCTCACCCACGTCGTCCCGCCATCGGTCGAGTATTCGATTCCAGCGGACCAGTTTCCAACCTCCTGCCCGTCCATCCGAGCCAACTCAATCCCAACTCGCCGCCAATGACTTGGCCGGTCAGCGTCACCCCCATCAAACATCGAAGTCGTTACGGTGAATGGGCTGGCGAGCGTCAATGCCGTTAGCCGGTCAGCGACGTCCCAGGCCGTCATCGCGCCACTTGACGACGTGAAGGCGACGAGTTGTCCCTCCCCGTCAGCAGTCGGTGACAGCAACGTGTTCGTCCCACTTACCTCATCGAGCAGCCACCAGCCTGACCCGTTAAAGCCCCAGAGCTGGTACGTCGTCGATGCCGACCGTGGCGTCAGCGACACGAACAACCAGCCGTTGACAACCGCCGCACCGTGAGACTGGCCACCCTCCAGACCCGATGGCTGCCAGATACCACGCGACTCATCAAGTTGGACAACCTGCTTACCAACCCAGGCGCACAGCCGACCCTGATAGACGATCATCCACTCGAAATCGTCGTTGTCCTGCAATTGGCCCGACAGCGTGCCCCAACTCGTCAGCCGCAGCGTCTCGGGCGGCGCCGGGGGATCGACGTCCTGGTACCACTCGCCTGACAGGACGTAGAGCCCTGCGTCGGTCGCGACGATCATCCTGTCGCCGAGTTGAGCAAACCCGAGGATGTTTCCATCCAGTGCCCACGATCGCTTGTACGTCAAGCTGTTTCCATAGTAGAGGTGCAGCGTCATCGGGAACGACGGCGCGACAAGAACAATTCCCCGGCTGAATGTTCCCAGCATCGACGCCTTCACGCCCGCACCAAGCGCCGACGCCGTCAGCGTGTTCGTCGCGTCGTCGTAGCGCGACACATCGGCGGTCGCGCCATGACCAATGTAAAGACCGTTCGCCACCCGCACGATGCATGTCCCGGCAGCCGACAGCGTCTTCCGGTTGACCGGCGCGCTCACAACATCCCGGTTCCAGCGATAAACGCCCGTCCCAGCCACGATGAAGAGCCAGTCCCGGTCACTGGCCGTCAGTTTCGGCTCGCCAACACCGACCAGACCGCTCACCGCCTGCCCAGCCGGAGCAGGACCAATCCCGCCACTGAGCAGTGGCCACGGCGCGGGCCACACCCGATGACCGCTCAGTAACCCTCCTCCATTAACAGCCACAGCGTGGTTCAGACCCGACGCAAAACCGGACAGCCTTTGCCGCTCGGTCCGCGCTTCCTCCACCGCATCGCTGGCCACCCGGTAGCTCCCCGGCACCAGCATGTAGTCGACGCCATCCAGCGTCACGTCCCAGTCAGACATCGACGTTCCCTTCCTGGAGCCTGTCATTCTGAGCGGTAGCGAAGAATCTCTCAGTGTCTACTCCAGATGTTCGTCAGGTAGTACAGTCACGCGGCCCCACCGATGGGCGCGACCGTTCGGTGAAAGCAGGGAGATTCTTCGCTGCGGCTCAGAATGACAGGGCTAGGCGGTAGCTCGACGCGACGGACGAAGTCGTCTGTTCCATCCCGAATCTACGTTGGTAGAAAGATGCAGACACCTCATCCTCACGAGATCGCGACAGCGCCGCTCCGCATCCGTCGCGATCGGCGGGCAAGCGCACGTTCGTATTCGTCGCGCGCGAAGGCGATGACGCCGTCGCTGGATGTTGAGAACGGTCCACCACGTTTGAAATCCTGGATCGCACGAGCCTCAAGCGCCTGAGCCACCGCACCGAGGACGATCAGGCCCTCGTCATCGACCGGCAGATCGTCAATCGTCGCGCTCGCTGAATGCCAGATCGTCAGCGTCTGAGCGTTCAGCGGCTGACTGAAATGGATCAGTCCGGCATAGACCTCCCAGGACTGAGCCTCTCCCGCCGTCGCCCCGTTCGGCCCACGGCGACGTGGCACGACCGCCCCATTAACCAGGAGGACCCGCTGTATCCCCCGGAGCCCCGCAGGGGAAGTCGTCGTCGTCGCGCCATCGGCAACGATAGCGGTCGTGATGACCTCGATCGGAAACTGCCCCGCATACTTTTCGAGCGCGCCAGTCACGCACTCGTCGAGCTCCGCGTCCGACCAGACGGCAGCGACCACTTCTTCAAGCCTCGTTCGCACCCGCGAGCGCAGCCCGGCCATCGTCGCCACGGCTGACCTCCTCTCATTCACGCTTCGGGGTCGCACGACGGGGCAGCAATAGCTGCCCCTCATTCACTCGAACGATGTGAACGCGAGCGTTTGTGCCAGATTAGTCGAAAGGGAGATCAACGCAGACAGAGAAACCTGGACATGATGAAGCAGGGCGACCCAATGGGCCGCCCTGCTTCATCATGTAGGTGCGATGTACGAATCAGACCGATGGAACCGTCACGAACTCGGATACGCCAGCATACTGCCATCGTCCGGGGTACGATCGGTCCAGGATGCGCCTGATGCGTCGACGAAGTGGCTACTCGCCGTCCATGAGAAGGTCGGCTGCAACTTGTCGAGCTTGTTCGCCGGATATGGCACGTCAAGACGGTCGTTGTAAATACTACCGATCCGGTGCTTCGTTTCCTCGTTCGTTTCGCGATCGAGGATAAGGATGTCCCATTCCTTACCGCTAACCTGAAACGTCACGTCGTAGGCCGGAGTATCTCCGTTCGCCAACTCGATCTTCCACGACGCCGTTGCAGCCGCGTCGACACTCGTCGCTGCGCGGACCGCCGTGTACCAGATGAAAACCAACTGCCTTTCCGACGAGACCACCCGCGCTCCGACTAGATCAATGCCGGGCGGACCATCACCAGTGCCGTCAACATCGCCCATTGCATCAGCGACTTGCGCCGAGCCACGAAACGGATTGCCCTCGCTCGGGCCTGGCAGCGGCGTCGACGCCGGTATTGCAGCCGGACTTTCGGCATTTGATGTGGTCTCAGTTGATGAATGGACTGCCACTTCGTCACCACCGCACGCTCCTGTCAGCACAATAGCAACGAGCAGTGACGCAATCAGATAATTCGCCTCAACCAGTCGCTGCCGTGGAACGATCGCCCGCATCAGCGAGCGATCTCCTTGACAATGCTGTACAGCACCTTGGGATTCGCATTGCTGCCACCCGAGCCTGTGCGGCCATTGATGACCCACAGAAAATCTGGATGATCAGTGACGCTACCATCGATCCACTGGCCGTCGGTACCGTCGCGAAGCGTGTACGTGTAGGTCACCGTGTCAGGATCATTTCCACTGATATTGACTCGCGGAACCGAAATCGTAACGCGCATCGTCACCGTCTCGACGCCACGGTAGACGACCGAACTGCGATCGTATGCGTAGGCGGGATAGTTCCAGACTGGCGTGCCTGGATCCATGTCGAGAACGACATTGTTGCGTTTCTCGCCCATCTGCTCGCGCATAACCGAATCGAACACAGCTGGCGTCACATCACGATAGGCTGGGCTGCCTTCCGCACAGCCATTGCATTCCAGCCCCCACATACGGTACGCAGGTGAAGTGTACGTCTCGATCAGCATCCCTTCGACATCATCCTGACGAAACTGGATGCCTTCCTTCGTCACTGCTTTCGGTTCCGGCTCCAGCACCGATGCCGCCGCCCAGGCCTGACAGTGTCCCCACCAGGCAGAGCCGCCGGTATGGTTACTACGCTCCCATGCCTGCGACCCAGGATTACTCCCTCGCGT
>JBGSWU010000252.1:0-7312 GCA_041751795.1 Thermomicrobiales bacterium | reverse complement strand
TGGATGGTCATGTCGAGCATCCCGTAGGAGTTGCCCATTGACTCGCACCCGCGGCCGGTGGTCCAGTAGGTCTCGAAGACCCGGTCGCCCTCGCGCAGGTAGCAGCACTTCATACCGAAGTGGCGCCCGGCGACGAGGCGGACGACCGACACAGCTGGCACCTCGTACCACGGCATCTCCCAGCCCATGAACTCGCGATAGCGGTTGCTCTCCTCGAACGGTCCATCGCAGAAGACTGCAAAGGTGACGTCGCGCGAGTGCAGGAAGCCGAGTTCGAGCACATGCCCTCTGAAGAACGTGCAGCCCTCGCACTGGTCGGCGGCGGGGCGGCCGGTGTGCCACATGTGGTACGACACGTACAGCTGCGTCCGCCCCTCGAAGGCATCGAGGAGGGTGACCGCCCCGTTCGCCCCGATGAGTGGTGCCGACGGGTCGACCTCGACCATCGGCAGCCTCCGGCGTGCGGCGGCGATCGCGTCGCCCTCGCGGGTGTGCGCCTTCTCGCGCTTGCGGAGCTCGGCGATCTGTTCCTGCCAGATGCCGCGGTCCACGATCTGCGGCATGGCGCGACGGATGTTTTCGGTAGTCATCGTGTTCCCCTTCGCATAGTGTTCGATCCGGCAACGACTGCCTGAATCATCGGGAGCCCACCGTATTCGAGTGCGAGCGACCATTTCATCTCCGGGCCACATCACCCGATCCTACATCGCTCGCACCCATTTCCTGCGTCAATACCGATCGTGATGAAGGACGCGTTCCGGCTCGCGGCCGAATGGAGTAAGGTCAAGCCGAGCATAGGTGCCGTTCAGCATATCGCCGTCGGCTGTGTAGGTCGTGTAGGTGTGAAAGACACGGTCGCCATCACGTACGAACACGTGACTCCCGCCCTGCTCGCCATTCGTGAAATAGTATTCGTCGCTCGCATCGAGATCTTCCTTGCTCCGGTACATGTAGAGCGCCGGATCAGCCGTGCCGTCGAGCGTCGCGTAGAAATCCTGATTGAAGTCGGACCGAAACGATGAGACCCATGGGAATGGCCATCCCATCCGTTCCTTAAATGGAGTGATCTTGCTCATCGGAGCCCGGGAAATGAGAACGAGCGAGACGTCCCGCGCGTGAAAATGGGCAGAGTGGGGAATGCTGTCGACGTTGAACGAGCAATACCGGCAACCCTCGTCCGAGGACGGATCGAACATGAAGGAGTAGACGATCAGCGTCCGGCGTCCGTCAAACAGGTCGAGCAGCGTTAACTCACCGTCCGGCCCATCGAACCGATAAGGCTTGTCGATCTCGACCATCGGCAGCGTGCGCCGCTCCGCGCTCACTCGGGCGAGTGTTGCCACTGCCTCGTCCTCTTTGAGTTGCAACGCTCTGCGGGCGGCGATCCATTCATCACGAGTGCTGATCCGCGGTAGCGACATGCACAGCTCCCTTCTTGCACCAGTTCCCTGTAGCGACTCAACCTGAGCACCCTTCATGAGAGTAGTCGAACACGCCCCGCGTGAATCGACACCGTGCGGCATTGTCTTTGCTGAGTGGTTCGCCAAGCACCGTTGGAATTGAGTGGCCGGTTCGATCGAGAGATCCGCCCGTTGCGGACGCGGTGCTGCCAGCGACCGTCACGCAAGCGACGCATCGGCGCTGGGTTGGTTATCGTGCATCTCACGATCCGACTGCGCATCTGCTCTCAACGGCCCAGAAGCATTCCACCGACAGCGCTGATTAGCGACCGGGAACGCATAGAATAGGATATGCATGCAGAAATGGGGGTTGCATGGCGTTCACGAGCAGAATGACCGACAACGTGCGCGTCGGCTTCGTGCAGGCGTTTGCGTCGCTGGCGGTGCCGCAGTACCGGCTGCTCTGGTTAGGGATGCTCTTCTCGATTGGCGCGATGCAGGTCGATCTGGTGGCGCGAGCATGGCTGGCCTATGACCTGTCCGCATCGGCACTGACGCTCGGCCTCGTTACCGCCGCGCGCGGATTGCCGCAGTTGCTTCTTTCACCCTACAGCGGCGTCGCTGCCGACAAGTATGACAAGCGCAAACTCCTCGTTTGGTCGCAGTCGGCTGTCTTTCTGCTGGCGCTGCTGAACGCTATTCTCGTCCATATCGGCGTCATCGAGATCTGGCACCTCGTCGTTCTCGGGCTGGCACAGGGAATCGTCACCCCATTCACGTTACCGACGAGAACAGCACTCATCCCCGACCTGGTCGAGGAGCGACAGATCCCCAATGCGCTGGCGCTCGAATCGACTGGACGTAATATCAACCGCATCATCTCGCCAGCACTGGCCGGCGTTTGCCTGGCGATCAGCCCGGCGCTAGCGTTCTATGTCATCGCGGTCGGGTATGGGCTGGCTGTCCTGACCCTCTACCGACTCCCGCGCGGACTGCGTGGAGAGGGTGGCAAGCAGTCCGCAGGAGCCGAGATGATGGCCGGATTCCGCTACATCCTGGATCGACCGCCGTTGTTTGCGTTGCTGGCGCTCGGGTACGTTCCAATCCTGCTCGGGATGCCGTTCCAGTCGTTGCTGCCAGTCTTCCAAAAGGATGTTCTGAACATCAGTGAGTCGGCACTTGGCTTCATGTATACCGCCATCGGTATCGGCGCCATCATTGGCTCGGTCGTCGTCGCCGCAATCGCCGAATCGCCGCACAAAAACCGGATCCAGATAGCCTCGGGCGTGATCTTCGGCCTGTTCCTGTTTCTATTCGCGCTCTCGTCGAACTACGTCCTCTCGTTAACGCTGTTGTTGCTTGTCGGCTTCTTCAGCACCGGTTACCTGACGATCAACCGGATGCTCGTTGGCTTGCAGACCGAGCGTGGAATGTATGGCCGGGTGATGGCGATGTATGGCATGACGTGGTCGCTGATGCCGATCTCGCTCCTGCCATTTGGCGTGCTGGTCGATATCTTCGGCGTGTCAGCCACAGTCGCAGGAGCCGGGTTACTCGTCTCGGCGTTCATCGCAGCCATCGCCCTCATCTTCGCGCGCTTTTTCCTGAGTGTTGCGGACCCGCCCTCTTACGAGGGATCGGGCATCCGCGACTAGCGAGATCGAGCCAAATGGACGACGCCCGGGATCAAGAATGCCTTCACAATCAATGACATTCTTTGTGAACATTCGTTCAGGCGATTCATCCTCAATGAATCCTCGATCTAGAACGTGATCAAAATATGACTTCTTTGTCGTTCAATCCCAGTAGCCTGGTGCAAGACGCTACCAGGTAATGCCGTGCGAGCATGGCCACAATCCGCTGGTAGTCACTGCAGCAGCACCATCGAATTATTCGTGCTGGTGATACCGCATATGTTTGGCTGTGCACGCTTACGTGGAAGGATCGAGGGGATGAATCGACTCGTTCGTCTCATTGTCGTCGTAGCCATGATCTCAGCACTCGCAGTCGCCATTTTCACCATAGCGGCCGCCGACAGTTCGGTGACTATCGACTTCGAGGGGCTAGCGGAAGGGACGATTGTCAGTAGCGTCTCCTCCGGCTCCGGCGTCAGCGGTGATGCTGTAGCCGGATCGATCACGGTCTTCGGTACCAATCCGGAACTCGCCGGCAATCCAAACGCCGCGCGCGTGTTCGATGCCGAATGCGGCGGCTCTGCCGCGACCTGCTCGGGCGGAGATGCCGACCTGTTCGACCCCGGCCACGGCAACTCGCTGATCGTCGATGAGGACCTCGTCGGCGATCCGGACGACGCCGATGTCGAGGATGCCTACATCGACTTTGACTTCTCCGGGTTCGGCACGCTTGGCAACGTGACTGTCGAGAGCATGCGCATCGTCGACATCGGTGACGATGGACCAGGCGGCGGTGAGGTGCAACTCTACTCCGACGCCGCAATGACCAACCTGATCACGACCATCGTGTTCCCTAAACTTCGGAACGGCGTGGCAGCGAACGTCCCCATCGGGGTCGCAGGCGTTGTCGCGATGCGTGTCGTCCTGAGCGACTCCGGTTCGATCGACGAAATTGAGTTGACCGTCCCAGAAGAGTTAACGCCGACGCCGACACCGACGAACACGCCAACCCCAACGCCAACGAATACGCCAACCCCAACGCCAACGAATACGCCAACCCCAACGCCGACGAACACGCCAACGCCGACGAACACGCCAACCCCGACGCCAACGTTGGGCACCGATGGATGCACGCCGGGATACTGGAAGCAAACGCAGCACTTCGATAGTTGGGAGCCGACCGGATACACACCGACTCAAACTCTCGAGAGCGTCTTCGACGTACCAGACTCACTCGGCATGGACAACGATTCGCTAGTGACGGCGCTCAAGTACAACGGTGGTTCAGGAGTCTCAGGCGCCTCGAGAATCCTGCTACGAGCCGCTGTCGCGTCACTCCTGAATGCGTCCCAACCCGATGTCGACTTCACCCGTTCGACGTCTACGGTGATCGCTGACGTCAATGCGGCGTTGGCCAGCAACAACAGAAGCACGATTCTCGCACTGGCATCCGCGTTGGATACCGACAATAACCTGGGCTGCCCTCTCAATTAGGTTCGCCCGACGTCGCCCCTTAAGAGCGACGGCAGACTTCGAAATGGATTCGCACGTTTGACCTGGGACGCCGGCATTCATGTCGGCGTCCTGCCATGTTCCGCGTGAAGACCGCATTCATCTCCATTGCTCTCCCTTGCGTCATGAGTCATGATCTTCCGAGTGACGATTGATACGAGAGGGGCATGGGAGTGCTCAGTGATAACAGCCTGCGATCGATTATCGCCACCGGCCTGCCGGAAACGACCGGCCCGCGCAAGCGCGTGATCGTCGTCGGTGCCGGGATGGCTGGGCTGGTAGCAGCCTACGAGTTGCAGCGAACCGGACATGAGCCGATCGTGCTGGAAGCGCAACAGCGAGTTGGCGGACGCATCTACACGCTGCGTGAGCCGTTCAGCGACAGCCTTTACGCCGAAGCCGGGGCGATGCGCATTCCGCGCGCGCACGATCTGACGATGGCGTACATCGAGCACTTCAAGATACCGACTGCCGAATTCACGATGGACAACCCTAATGGCTGGGTCTACCTCCACGGACGAAAGCGGCGAATCGCCGAGGTTATGGCGGATCCGTCGTGCCTGGGCTTCGAGGTAGCCGAACACGAGCACGGCCTGACCCACAGCCACCTCTGGTCAACCGCACTCCAGCCGCTGGTCGAGCGGCTGGCCGAAAGTCAGACAACGGCCTGGGACGAGATCGTCAGCGAATATGACCGCTACTCGACCCGCGAGTTTCTGGAGGCAAACAACTGGTCCGAAGCGGCGATTGAGATGTTCGGCCTGTTGGCCGACCAGGAAGCGTTGATGAATTCTTCGTTCCTCGAACTTCTCCGCGAGGAAGCAGGTCGTTACTACACAGACATGATTGAACTCGTCGGCGGAATGGACCATCTGCCGCTGGCGTTCCTGCCGGCACTGCGCGACAAGATTCGCTTCGGTGCACGGATGGTCGCAATCGAGCAGGCGCCGGATTCGGTGACGGTCCATTACCAGACGGCTGCCGGGCGATTCAGCGTCACCGGCGATGAACTGATCGTGACCGTGCCATTCCCAGTGCTGCGTCATGTCGAAGTATTGCCGGAACTCTCGCGAGGAAAACAACGAGCGATCCGCCAGCTCCACTACGACGCCTCGGCCAAGATCGTCCTCCAGTTTCGGAACCGCTTCTGGGAAGAGGTGGATGGCATCTTCGGTGGTGGCAGTTTCAGTGACCTGCCGATCCGTGTCACCTACTACCCCGATCACAGTGCGGAAACGGGACGTGGCGTCGTTCTAGCCAGTTACACCTGGTCGGAAGATGCCCAGCGATGGGGGTCACTGTCACCGTCCGACCGGATCAGCCAGGCGCTGGAGAACCTCTCGAGGATTCACCCTGAGGCACGGGATGCGTTCGAAGTCGGGACATCGAAAATGTGGCACGACGATGAGTTCGCTGGCGGTGCCTTCGCGCTCTTCGACCCCGGCCAACAGACGTTGCTCCATCACCTGATCGTCCAGTCAGAAGGTCGGCTTCACTTCGCTGGCGAGCACACATCGCTCTACCACGCCTGGATCCAGGGTGCGATTGAATCCGGACTGCGCGTCGCACGAGACATCAACGCCAGTGCGGAGCAGCGACCGTAACCACCTGTTCTCCATGGTGAAGCGGTATAGTGGACGTGCACGTCGCTTCAACATGAGATGGCGGTGGCCAGATGGCACACGATCTCCTGTCAACCAAGCTGCGAATCCCGTATCCGACGCACCACGTTGTCCGCCGATCGCGGCTGAATGCTGCGCTCGATGACGGTATTGCACGCTGCAAACTGGTGCTCGTGTCCGCCCCGGCTGGCTACGGCAAGACGACACTTTTGGCGGACTGGGCACAGGCGAGCAACATTCCCGTTGCCTGGCTCTCGCTCGGCGAAGAAGACAACGATGTCGACCGCTTCTTTCGATATCTACTGAAAGCATGGGAGGGCGTCCAACCGACAGTCGGCGATAGCGCGCTCGACATGCTGCTCGGCGCAATGATGCCGGATCGCGAGGCGGTGTTGACTGCCTTCGTCAACCTCGCGAGCACATTACCGGGTCCGACCGTCTTCGTGCTCGACGATTACCACCTGATCGACAACGCGCCGATCCACGAGTCGCTTGCATTCCTGCTGGACCATCTGCCTCCGTCCACACACTTCGTTCTGGCAGGGCGCGGGACACCGCCGTTGCCGCTGGCTCGCTACCGGGCGCGCCAGGAACTGATCGAGTTCGACGCCGAAGACATCCAGTTCAGGGCCGACGAAACGGCGACATTCCTGAGTCAGCGGATGGAGATTGATCTCACGCCCGAAACGATTGCGTCGATCCACGATCAACTCGAAGGCTGGATTGCCGGGACGCAAATGGTTGCGCTGACCCTTCGTCGCCACCCGGCGGACGTCGCGAACGTTGCGATCAGCGGTCGCCACCGTTTCATCGCCGACTATCTTGGCCGAGATGTCCTCGATGGCGTGAACAGTGAGCAACGCGACTTTCTGCTGCGAACGAGCATTCTCGATCGTCTACACGCGTCACTCTGTGACGTCATCACCGGCCACAATGATGGACAACGGATGCTCGAAACGCTCGAACGCGAGAACCTGTTTCTTGTCCCGCTCGATGACAACCGCGACTGGTATCGCTACCATCGACTCTTCGCTGATTTCCTGCACGAAGAACTCCGGCGGCGGCATCCAGATAAGATCGCCAACCTCCACCGCCGGGCGTCCGACTGGTACTTGGCTCACGATTTGTCCGAACCGGCCTTTGA
>JBGSWU010000251.1:0-3522 GCA_041751795.1 Thermomicrobiales bacterium | reverse complement strand
GGTGAGGACCTTCCCGGCTTCGGCCACCGTCTGTACCCCGGTGGTGATCCGCGAGCATCGCTCCTGCTCGACCTGCTGGCCGAGACGATGCCGAACGCACCGGCACTCAGCCTCGGCCAGGACATGATCGCAGCAGCTGGCGAGATCACCGGCAGACGGGCCAACCTCGAACTCGGGCTGGTGACGCTGACCGAAGCGCTCGGCCTTCCCAATGGCTCGGCGCTGACGTTGATGGCGCTCGGGCGGACGCTGGGCTGGATTGCCCACGCCATCGAAGAATACGACCGCGATACGCTGATCCGGCCCCGAGCACGCTACAGCGGCGTTCCAGCCGCTACATCGTGACCACCTCTCGCTCCCGGCGCAATTCGCCAAAGCGATAACGCATCCAGAAATCGCTCGCGATTCGGACAGGATCGGCGAGCACTCCATGCTTCTGGAAGTAGCGGCAGACGTTGACGAGATCGCGCTCGAGAAGGTCATAAGCGTTCGGATTGCTGCTTGGGTCAGCCGCTTGGGGAAAGTCAATCGTTACCAGTTTCCCCTGCCAGTAGAGGATGTTGTACGACGAGAGGTCGCCGTGGATCCGGTCGCATGCCAGCCAGATTTCGATGTCAGCCAGCAGCCTCTCGAAGTGGTGTTGCGCTTCATCCCGGTCGAGCCGGATGTCCTTCAGGGCCGGTGCCGGTCCGTCCTCGTCACCGATGAACTCCATCAGGATCACGTCGGTCGACTTCGTGACTGGTCGCGGGACGGCTGTGCCGGCCTCGTGCAATCGTTCCAGCGTCCGGTACTCGTGCTCGACCCAGGACGAAAACCGCATCTCCAGCCCGGCCTTCGATTTCCCAGCGACGGCTGCCTGTGTCCGACGGTCGGCAGCATCCCAGCGACCAGCGTGGTAGACGTTATCGTTGCGGAAGCCCCGCGTCTCAATTGGCCGGTAGTACTTGGCGGCAATCAGGTCTAGGCCGCTCGTCGGGCCACCTGAGCAGCAATAGGCGGTCGCCTCCTTGCCACTCTTGAGCTCGTAGAGAATATCAGTGATCCAGAGTTCATCGATAAAGAGTTCCAGTTCGGGCATGTCGATCGTTCGGTCGGGCAAGTGATCCTCCAGCAGATGTCAAAACGTTCGAGGTCGTGTGCTTCGCGGTCATCATTACCATCTGCATTTCGCGCCTCCATTCGAATCTGATCCGGCAGAACAAAAAGAGCCACCCCCGCAGGAGTGGCTCAGGAAACGCAGCGTTACTGGCTGGTTATGCTGAAGAATCCTCGTCAGGGCGCACTGATGCTGAGTTGTGAACAAGCACAGTAAATTGCATCCAGCACGCTCCAATCCGTCCGGCGCACGACCCGCGGCCACACCCCGACGCTGGACAGATTACTGCCTCAACGACCGCTCGTCAAGCATGAAAGCAATGTACATCGATCAGTGGCTCCCCGGGTGCTTTCCTGACTTCGAACCACTGAGCGTTCCGAAAACGGCATGAGCCTCTTGCGCGAATCGGCAACTCGCGGCACGATCTCACGTGGAGAATAGCTCTATCTATGAGACAGGAGAATTCGCTTGGGCAGAATCGCACCACACCTTCCCAGGCCGGACGACATCCCCGGACGGACACCGCTGCTGGGCACCGCCGCGCCCGACTTCCAGTTGAAGGATGAAGAGGGCAACTACGTGACCCTCAGGCGGTTGATCCGTCAGCGTCCGCTGATGTTCTATGTCTACCGGGGAGCGTGGTGACCAAGCTGACGTGTGTACCTGTCGCAGTTGCGACAGTTCTACTGGGAAGCCCGCGGTCTCGGTGTCGATCTGGTCGGCGCGGCCAACGACACAACTGAGACAAATAAAGACCTGCGGGAGCGGCTTGACCTGCCGTTCATGCTCCTCGCTGACGAAGGGGCCGAGGTCGCCAAAGCCTATGGCACCTACCACGTCAATGAGCCTCGCGAACGGGATATTTCCTACGTCTCGGTCTTTTTGATCGACAGCGCCGACAATGGCGGCAAGATCCTTTGGGAACACGTCGCGAACACGGCCAGGCACCGGGTAGCGATGTCGCGGCTCAGCGAGGAAATCCAGAACGCAACTGGCCGCAAGAATCAGGTTGTCAGCGTCGTCGTCCCATCACCATGGGAGGTCGAACGAACGATTGCAGGCTTCCAGGATCCGCCGCTCGGACTCTACCGGACGCCGGAAGATCTGCATGAGTCGGGTGTTGGCGTCTACCGCGAATACACCCAGCAACTCGCGATGCTCTCGCATGGCGAGGTGCTCCGGCTGGCTGAGGAAGGCTGGCGGCTGGCAGCCGTTTCGCCTGAGCATGAGGGCAACCTCGTCATCGGGCAACGCTACGTCTTCGAGCGAACTGTTACTGGATAACACTGCGGGAAGCGTTGCTCAAGCGTCTGCAAATATCGAGATACTCGCCTCGCTTCGGAAGCAGGGCCGATCGATTATCGGCCCTGCTTCCTGATGGACACTGCTGATTACCCGTGGATCAGGCGCGCAAGTAACTCAACACCATCGATGATGCGTGGGCCGGGACGATTGAAATATCCGGAGCCATCGACGGGATGTACCCGGCTCTCCCGGACGGCCCGGAGTCCAGGCCATGCATCGACGCCATCCAACTCGGTCATCGCGAAGCGGGTCGCGTCGAGATCATAGCCACATGGCATGACAATGATGACGTCGGGATCGCAGGCGGCGATCTGCTCCCAGGTGACGTACGCGGAAGGCTGCCCTTCGACACCTAGAACATTGACGCCACCGGCCAGGCGCACCATCTCAGGAACCCAGTGACCACCTGCCATCGGCGGCTCTAGCCACTCCAGGCACAGCACACGTCGTGGTGTGGCTCCCGCTACGCGATCGACGACAGCCAACAACCGGGCCCGCAACTCGCTGACCGTCTGATGTCCTTGCTCGGGAACGCCAGCCAACCGGGCAACCTCAGCCATTGACCCCAGGATTTCATCAATGTTGTGCGGCTCGAAGGCCGCCACATCCGGGACCTTCTGCAGGGTCCGCGCTGCCGCCAGGACATCGGTATAGGAGACGGCGCAGACCTCGCAAAGTTCCTGGGTGAGAATCAGATCCGGCGCGAGATCCGCAAGCAGATCGGTGTCGAGATGGTAGATCGACTGCCCGTTCTGAACCCGCTCAGCGATCATCCGGTCGATGTCGGCGCTGGAATGGTCGCCATCCGGCAGCACGTTGGCGGTCAGGTGCGGTTTGCTGCGCGCATCACTGGGGAAATCACACTCGTGCGTCACGCCAACGACAGCCTCCCCCAACCCAAGCGCGTAGCAGATCTCGGTCGTGCTCGGAAGCAAAGAAACGATCTTCATTAATGTGCGCCTTCCAGAGAGTCCCGATTGATCGCTGACGTGATCTGCCAAACACGCCACAAGGATACGCCGTGATACACGACCATCTCGTTGGGGCCGTGTCGTGGACCGGCCCACGCCGTGAGGCGTCCGGCTCCCCGCATACTCACGTGGTGATGTCCGCAACTG
>JBGSWU010000250.1:0-4573 GCA_041751795.1 Thermomicrobiales bacterium | reverse complement strand
CTACTCTCGGTGGACACGTTCCGTACAATAGTGTTATGTCGTTTCGATTCGCGTCTTCAATGTCAGGGAGCCATTCCTGACGAACAGGAGGGCAGCACGATGGAACGTCGAACGCACTCGCTGTCCGAGCAGGAACTGATGGATCGCCTCGTTCATCAGAATCACTGCACACCAGAGGAATTGTCACAGGCGACCGGGATCCCTGTGTACGCGATCCAGCACGCAGCGCATACCGGCGAACTGCGGGCATTCGTTGTCAAACACCATTGCCTTGACATCCTCCGTGAAGATGCGTTGGCGTGGTTGCGTAGAAGCGGCCCACCGGCAACTCGGGCGTAGCTCGAACACACCACTCCTACTCAGGGAACGGACGATCGGTTCGACAGGCGATGTCGAACCGATCGTCTATCGCTGCGCTCGTTGATGGTTTGAGCGAAATGCCCGTTCGGTGTACATTCCACGGACATTCGAACCCGCGCGTCTGCACTCCACCCGGGATCTCGGGTGCTAAGAGCCATCCGGACGACCAACTGTCCAGCGTGGCGAGACCGATCGGCGCGGCGATCACCAAATCCAGCGAGGATGGTGAAGGAAGTCTTCCCCTTGGCGGTAGGGGTAAGCGGCTTCCTTTATCCTGCGTCGCGAACGGGAAGGAATTGGGAGCCGCCCCAGGAGGAAACGATGCGGCCTCACCAGATCCTTTCCCGACGTTCACGGTCCCCGTTTATAGCGACGATCGCCGCCGACACAATCTCTCGAACAGGCAATCTGCTGACAGCCATCGCGATCCCGTGGTTTGTCCTCGAAACGACTGGCAGTCCCGCCAGAACGGGCATCGCAGCATTCGCCGGGGCGGTGCCAGTCGTCATTTCACTCTTCTTTGGGGGGACGTTCGTTGACCGATTCTCATACCGGCGAGTCAGCGTCGTGTCGGACCTCGCCAGCGGCACGTCAGTCGCGCTGATCCCACTGCTCCACGTTTTCGGCCTCCTCACATTTCCGGCATTGCTCGTGTGCGTCTTCACCGGCGCGTTGCTTGACTTGCCAGCAGCCCTGGCACGCATGGCGGCACTCCCAGACATCGCCAAACTCACTGGCACGTCCACCGAGCGTGCACTCGCCGTCAGTGAGGGCACGTCAACCGTTCTCGCGTTGGTCGTTCCGGCGCTCACAGGCGTTCTGATCGCGACCGTCGGGGCCAGCAACGTCCTCTGGATCGACGCGGGATCGTTTGCGATTTCAGCTCTCTTGATGGCTCGTTTCGTTCCCGACACAATTCGAGACCAGTCACGCGAGGCAGGTAACTATCTTCGCGAACTCGTGTCGGGACTGCGTTTCGTCCGGTTCGAACCAGTCCTGTTCCCGCTGGTGCTGTTCTTCGCGGCAATGAATCTGGTAATCGGCCCGATCGACTCGTTGATCCTCCCGGTCTACGCCAGCGAGGTCTTCAACAGCGCCGTCACCTTCGGGCTGATGGCCGCGGCTGGCGGGATCGGAGCCCTTGCAGGGACGACGGTAATGGGCTGGATCGGCCATCGCTTGTCGCGCCGGGCAGTCTTCTTTGGTGGGTTCCTAGCCGTTCCTATTGCGCTCGGTGGGTTGGCCCTGACGCAGAACCTCCCGCTGACGTTGACAATCCTCGCGATTCTCGGCCTGGCGCTCGGACTGACAAACATCCTCGAATACACGATCTACTTCGAGCGAATCCCAGACGAGATGAGAGCGCGGGTCATGGGGCTGACCGGTGCAATTGGCTGGTGCACGGTACCCCTTGGGCGCGTCGTCAGCGGTTTCCTCATCGAACACGTCGGATTGCCGGGTAGCCTTGCGCTCCTTGCCGTGCTCTTCCTCCCAGTTCCGCTGGCGATGCTCTCGCTCGGTGTCTTTCGCGATCTCAGCGCTCCACGGGGAACCAGCGAAGAGGCATCTCAACCCACGTCCACATGACGCCGATCGCCAGAAACAGACCATCCAACACCGACTGGATCAACGCATGCGTCTACCGGGCGGAAGTCAATTCGAATCCTGCATACCCGGCTTCAGCGATTTCAGCGCAGCGAACACGATAGCTTCCAACGCCACCCACGTACGGCATGAAGACCCGTGGCTTTCCTGGGACGTTGGCGCCCATATACCAGGACCCAGCCGTCGGGTACAGCGTTTCCGCAGCGACTTCATTCACGTGGTCCACCCAGTTATCCTCGGCGTCGAGTGTTGCCTCGAACGCCTCGATCCGGCGTTCGCGCAGGTACTCGATGCACTCAGCCGTCCAGTCCACATGCTGCTCAATTGACGTCATCATGTTGCTCAGAACCGATGGGCTACCAGGGCCAGTGATCAGGAACAGGTTTGGAAACCCAGCGCTCGCGATTCCCAGATAGGTCCGTGGCCCGGCAGCCCATTTGTCCTTGAGGGCGATACCGTCACGGCCACGAATATCGATCGCTGCCAACGCGCCGGTCATTGCGTCGAAGCCAGTGGCGAAAACAATATCGTCGAGGTCGTACGTCGAATCGCGTGTTCGCAACCCACCCGGGATCACCTCGACGATCGGTTCGTTTCGAATATCGACTAACGTCACATTTTCGCGATTGTAGGTTTCGTAGTAATGGCTATCGACACAGAGGCGTTTTGTTCCAATTGGATGGTCGCGAGGAAGCAACCGATCTGCGACGTCCGCATCCACGACGATCTCGCGGATCTTCTCATGCACAAAAGCAGCGGCGGTATCGTTCGCTGCTTTGTTCGAGTAGAGGTCCGAGAATGACGCCATCAGGCCAAATCCGCCGCGTGTCCAGCGTGCCTCGTACTCCTGTCGCCGAGTTTCCGGTAACGCTTCGAGCGCAGGTGTCTCCGTGTTCTCGTTTACAGGCACGAGGAACCCAGATCGGGACTCACGTGCCTTCCGACGGTGTTCTGCATAATTCGCCTTCACCTGGCGAACAACCTCAGGGTCGAGCGGGGCATTCCGAGCCGGAACGCTGAAGTTAGGCGTGCGCTGGAACACGAACAGTTGCGCTGCCTGGCGCGCGATGACCGGAATCGACTGAATCCCCGACGAACCCGTTCCAATCACGCCGACCCGCCGACCACTGAAATCAACGCCATCATGCGGCCAGTTGCCAGTGTGGAACCATCGCCCAGTGAATCGATCGAGACCGGGATAGGCTGGGACTTGCGATGCCGACAGACACCCAGTTGCCATGATGCAAAACGGAGCCGAGAACCGCTCGTTGCGATCAGTGCGGATCGTCCACTGCATCGTGGCCCCATCGAAGTGAGCGGCAGTCACCCGCGTTTGGAACTGAATATCCCGGCGCAGGTCGAATCGATCGGCAACGTGATTGACGTATCGGAGGATTTCTGGCTGGGTCGCGTACCGTTCCGACCATTCCCAATCCTGCTGGAGGTCGTCAGAGAACGAGTACGAGTAGTCAATACTTTCGATATCGCAGCGTGCCCCCGGATAGCGATTCCAGTACCAGGTACCTCCGACACCGTCACCAGCCTCGATGACACGCACAGACATCCCAAGCCCACGCAATCGGTACAGCATGTACAAGCCAGCAACGCCAGCCCCAACGATGATCGAATCGTACTGGCCGGGATTCACAGGCTGCTGTTCCGAATCACCCATCTGCGCGCCTTTCGACTCGATCGTCCGCCGCTCGAATACTGTACGGGCAACCCGGCCATACTGTCGAGCACATGACCGTCGCATCGCCATAGGGTGCCACGACGTGACGCCTGAGGGACCGGATCACCATCCTGATCATCCAATCAGTTCGCTTCGCCCCCCTCGTGTCAACCGTGGCCCGCATCATGCAATATACGAATCGACTTCGCGTACAGCCTCTCGCACTCCTCAAACCTCTTTATGGGCCACCCCTGCGATGACCTTCCACTGCCGGACGAGGCGCGCGACCTCTCCGGCTGCCCGCCGTTTGGCGCGGATGCGGTCGTCATCGAATCTCATAGGTGTCTAGCCGCCCATAGGACGGGTCGATGATTGAATATATCAACGTCGTCTCACTCACCAGAAACGATTCAATCTGGTCGCGCAGAGCGAGGGGATATCGGGCGATCTCGCTCCGAGCGTTGTCGTCGATCAGCAGCACCGCTGCTCCGGTCGCATGAACCAGCGATCCGAACGACGGGGCGTCATCCTTCGAGTGAGCCGACCGCTCCCAATCGAGTTGCACGGTATTGAGCGCGATGTACTCATGCTCGCGCAGCCCCCACCACCAGCGTTCGTGGCCGATGATTACAGCATCCTCTGGAATCTGCGCATCGACTCGCTGCGCGACAGCGACGTAGTTCGAGACAATCGCCGCCCGCTCCCGATCTTCGAGGTAGGCATCGATTCCAGCCGCCAGGGTGATCGTTCCGGCAACGAACACACTGGAACTCACCGCGATCGTTGCCGCGATTCGACGGGCAGGCGCTTGCAGTTTAAAAACACGCTGCTGGATACGCCTGAGGAACGCCACGACTGCTCCAGCAAATCCAATACACCAGGTTGGCCAGAGAACGATCGCATACAGCGGCGCTTTCGTGCTGTCGATTGCCGCTA
>JBGSWU010000249.1:0-2123 GCA_041751795.1 Thermomicrobiales bacterium | reverse complement strand
CACGACATCAAGGAGTCGTTCCGCGAAGATCGTGCCCAATGTGCGCGAGAATGAAGGACCAGCGTTTTTCTTCAGCAGGTAGCCACGGTAGGCATCGCCGAGCTTTGCCGGGACGACGCAGTTCGCGAACCAACCCAGGATGTAAATCTCGGAGAGCCCCTTGATTCCCGGAACGTCGAAACCGTCGCGTTCGCTGATCTTTGCATTGCTCAGGATCATTCGCCAGCGAAGAGCCCGGAGCGGAAACGAACCGTAGTACACAGCGAAGGCGATCGCGAGGTACAAAGGATTGGCGTTGCGGAATTGAAACCAGACATCGCCGAACTTGATATCCAACCGCCAGAAGACAAGAAGGATAATGCCGATCGCGACGATGAACGACGCGATCGTTTGCGGAGAGCGCATCCGCTCTCCGATTGAGATCGACCGTTCCGAGGGTCCAACGTCGGCTGTCGAAGATTCAGGAAGCTGCGACGCCATTGGTGGTTGTTCGTCAGCAAGTGCGCGTTCTAAGCTCATTTGCGGGAGTATTCCACGCCGTTATCTCCTGTGGCTGCATGAATCGATGCCCATCGATGATAGGCGGCTACGGCGAGTGCCCAGGTGAAGCTGATTTGGACACCGAGATTGAGAACGTGGAGATTCTCAAAAACGTTATGGACATACACGGCAACCATCGTGCCAAGCGCACCAAGCGCGAGCGATCCCGCCAATCGGTCGGACGACGATAGGGCGACGCGGAGTGCGACGAACGCAAAACTCAACGTCAAGGTCAGGTAGATTGCGAGTCCAACGATTCCGTTCTCGGCGAGCATGTGAATATAAAAGTTGTGAGCATGCCCTTGTGAAAACTCGAACGTTGATCTTACGTAGTAATCAGGGTATCGCGCATTGAAGTTTCCCGTCCCAACGCCAGTGACGGGATGATCGACGAACATCTGCCAGCCCGCTTGCCAGTGGGCCATCCGCTCGACAACCGCGAAGTTGTCAGGAGTGATCGTGATCGAAGCGGCGTCGAAAGGTCGCGCTTCTTCTGCGATCGAAGACAGGCGATCGGTTAGCGTCGCGGGAGCAAACAGGGTTACCGCTACGGCAAGTGAAAGCGCCGCAATCGGCGTCGCGGGAACCAGCAGATGCCAGAACCGTCGAGCTGCGACGATCGACGTGACCGAGATCCCAGCCAGAACGCCGATCCAGGCACCGCGAGAAAAGCTGATCAGGATACCGCCGAGCATCACACCCGCTGACCCGAGAAGCACCGCAGCGAAGAGCGCGTCAACGATGGCGTGCTTACGCTCACGAGCGCTGATTGCGAACCCTGAGCGTCGGATTTCAACGTACGCTCGTCGCGATGCGGCTGCTTCTCGCAGTCGGAAAAGTCCATACCAAAGCACTGGGAACACTGCAATTTCCAGGTAGCCGGCAAAGGTGTTCGGTCGGCCGAAGGTTCCATATGCCCGTGAAAACGCATCCTGTACAAGGAAACTCGCTGGTCCAAGACCAAGGAGTCCGACAGCGGTTCCGAAAGCGGCTTCAAGAGCCCCGACCACCGCGACCGTAAGGATCAACGCGGCAATCATGCGTTGACGTGCGCCGACCAACACCTGCAGTGCAGCAAGGAAAGCGAACAGAGCGATCAGCCAGCGAATGAGATCGGCTGACGACGCCGAGAAGTCATGAGCGACGTGGGTAGTAGCAATCATCCAGCCGATCAGGCAAATGAACGGGATGGTCAGCCGACTACCAATGATGGGACGGCGAGCAGATGTCCAGAGGATGAAGAGACCAACGAATGCAGCGACGATGGACGCGCGGGTCATCGTCAACGATCCACCACCAACCTCACCAACCTGCTGCGCAGGCACGCTCGCAATCAGCATTGCGACGCCGAGCCACGGCCAGCGCAATAACATCAGCGCGACGACAGCGATGACTGGAAGCGCAATCACGATGAGCGGAGAGACTAGGAATGTAGCGATCGCGAGCAGCAGTGACAATCCGACGCCCGCGACCCAGGCGAGGAATCGACGACTGAAGAATTGCGGCTGAAGTGCCGACGTCACGCTCTCAGAATCTCCGCCGATCGGAAGTGTTCGATGGTGGCACGGAGCCCTTCCTCAAGA
>JBGSWU010000248.1:0-8314 GCA_041751795.1 Thermomicrobiales bacterium | reverse complement strand
GATATCGTTTGCGACGACGGCCACGTTGGCGAGGGCTACGGGATTCCAACTGAAGAAGGTCTTGCTGCGATCACACTGCTTGCGCGGACCGAAGGCGTGCTCCTCGATCCCGTCTACACGTCGAAAGCATTTGCGGGCATGGTTGCGGATATCAGAAGCGGAATGTACTCCTCGGACGACGCTGTGATCTTCCTGCACACAGGAGGTTCCCCGGCGCTGTTTGCCCAGACGGACATCCTTCTGCCGGTACTCGGGGGATAACAAGCCCACGAACGGTACTCTCGACCGTCTCAGCAGGTGTACACTGGAAACATGAACACATGTTCTGTCCGTACACCCGCTCCCTATGTCGAAGTTGCCCCCGACGCTCGTCTGAGCGACCGTCGGGCGACGTTGACCTACCGCGTGCCGTCAGCAATCGACCACGTTGAAGTCGGCCAGCTCATCTGGGTGCCACTGCGGCGAAAGCTGGTGCTTGGTGTTGTCGTCGAGCGGCACGGCCGTCCGCCCGACGCGTCCTTCGACGTGAAGCCTATCCATGCACCAGTAGAACCGTCTTTCTGTCTGACATCGATTCAGTGGCAGATCGCCGTCTGGATGGCGGAAGAAACGATCTGCACGCTTTACGAAGCGGCATCCGTCATGCTGCCACCGGGCGTCGGTTCGAGGGCGGTTGAATATCTTTCGCTTCGCAATGAGCCACCACCCGGGGCAATTGACGCACTGACACCCGCCCAGCGCCGCCTGGTTGCCTTCCTCGCACGTGAAGGCGAGGTAACACTCGAACGGGCGCAGCGCGCTCAACGATCGTCACTCGTTTCGATAATTCCGGCATTGGAGGAAATCGGCCTGCTCCAGAAGGTCGCCCGCGTCAAGCACCGGGAGCCGGAACGGAACGATGTCATCCTGCAGGTGCGGCTGATCGACAATGCCTTGCCACCGCCTGCCCGGGCTCCGAAGCAGGTAGAGGCGTTTGCCTGGTTGTCGCCGCGATTGCGCGCGAGAGTCGATCGCGCATTGCCGATCGACACCGTGCTCAACATTTCGGGAATCGATCGCCCTACCCTTCGAGCATTGGCCGACCGGGGGACGATCGCGATCGAACCGATGATCGAGGCATCCGAACAGCCGGGACCACGCGGCAGCATCGTGACGTTGACCAACGAGCAACGGCAGGCCTCGTCCGCAATCCGTGCCGCACAGAACGATGAGGAGCGGCAAACGATCCTGCTCCACGGCGTCACGGGTAGTGGCAAGACTGAACTGTACTTACGGCTGGCAGCGGAGGTCCTTGCGAAGGGTCGCTCAGCCATCGTGCTCGTCCCGGAAATCGCATTGTCAGGACAAATCGCCGGACGGTTTCGCGAACGATTCGGCAACAAAGCGATCGTGCTCCACTCTGCACTCGGCGACCGCGAACGCTACCGAAACTGGCAGCGAGCCGCGACGGGAGAACCACTAGTGGTGGTTGGGCCGCGGTCGGCCTTGTTCGCACCGCTCGCAGATGTTGGAGCGATCGTCCTCGACGAAGAACATGACGGCTCATACAAGCAGGACAGCGTCCCGCGATACCATGCTCGGACCGTCGCAGGGAAGCTGGCAGATTTGCACGGCGCGCTCCTCATTCTCGGCAGCGCGACACCAGACGTCGAGACGTACCGGGCGACGGACAAACCTGACTGGGCATTGCTGGAGCTCAGGGAGCGAGTGGGCCAGCGTGTCGCTGACAGCGATGGCGGCGTCAGCGCGCATTCCATCGCATTACCTGAGGCCCGTATCGTCGACATGCGCGCTGAGCTACGTGCGGGGCACGACTCGATCTTCAGCCGCTCGCTCACTGACATCATCGCCGAGAGGATCGCGCTCAATCAGCAGGTGATTCTTTTTCTCAACCGCCGTGGAGCCTCGACGTTCATCCAATGTCGCTCGTGCGGCAACGTTTCCAGCTGCCCCTACTGCGACATCCCAATGGTCTACCATCGCACAATCGAGCGCATCATCTGCCACCGTTGCGGCCATCGCACGTCTCCACCGTCAACCTGCACAACCTGTCGATCGACGAGCATCAGCTACTACGGCACCGGAACGCAACGAGTCGAAACGGAAATTCAGAGCCTGTTCCCTGACGCACGGGTGCTTCGCTGGGACCAAGACGCGCTGCGCGGGAAGGTGAGCCACGAGTCGCTCCTCGCTAAAGTCATGCGGCACGAGGTCGACATCGTTGTTGGCACGCAAATGATCGCAAAGGGCCTGGATCTTCCGGAGGTGACGGCTGTCGGGGTCATCAACGCCGACACGTATCTCTTCCTGCCAGATATCCGCGCTGCGGAACGAACGTTCCAGATGCTGACGCAGGTCGCGGGAAGAGCCGGACGGCGCGCTGCGGGAGGCCAGGTCATCTTCCAAACATTTTCGCCCGACCACTATGCTGTGACGAACGCTGCCCGTCACGACTACTCCGCCTTTTACACCGAGGAGATTGCGTTCCGACGACAACACGGCTACCCGCCGTTCAAACGGCTTGCACGCTTGCTGATCCGTCACTCCGACGAAGCGAAGGCGAGGCAGGCGGCTGAAGAGATGACGGAACGGCTCGAGGACGAACTCGCAGCGCGACCTGACATTCGAGGGGTCGATCTCATCGGTCCTGCCCCCGCATTCTCCACCCGAGTACGTGGGCTGTATGGCTGGCAGCTCCTCGTCCGTGGCGACCAACTCGCCCTACTGCTGGCAAACGTTCAGTTCAATCCTGCGTGGGTGGTGGACGTTGACCCGGTCAATCTGCTCTAGCTGACCGCTAACATATGCATCAGAAGATTGACGTTTGTAGAGCGAGCATTCGCCGAGACCAGCTACCCGATTCGCCTGTCTCGACTATACTTTTATGGATACTCGGAGAGGGGGCGTTTCGCAACAGATGGCACCGCTAAAGATCATCATTGAGCCAGATCCAAGGTATGGGACGGTCAGCCCACGGCTGCGTCAAAAGTCGTTCCCGATTGAAACGATCGACGACGACATCCGCAACCTCGCGACCGACATGTTCGCCACGCTGATGGATGCAAACGGCGTGGGTCTCGCTGCGCCACAGGTCGGTATCTACAAGCGGTTGATCGTCATCTATCTTCCGGCAGGCTACGACCATGAAGACGACCCAGAAATTCATCTTGCGCTCGTCAATCCAGAGATACAGCGCGCAGGCGGTCGGGAATGGGAAACTGAAGGGTGTCTGAGTTTCCCAGATCTTTATGGCGACGTTCAGCGTTACGCCAGTGTCACTGTTCGGGCGTACGATATCGATGGCAATTCGCTGAAGATCAAAGCACGGGGATTACTCGCACGGATTCTTCAGCACGAGATCGATCACCTCGATGGAGTTCTCTATTTCGATCGAATGGAGGATTACTCGACGTTACGCTATCCGGCGCCAACGCCAGTCAGTGAAGGCGAAGAGGCAGAATCCGAAGCCGTCACAACGTCGTCTCACGCTGATTGACCTTGCGCTGCTCGGCGATGATGATCGCCATGATTTCGTCAAGCGTCTTGGCGAGTTTCCCCTCTTCATTGAATACGGCGTAGTCAAACTGGCTGACTGCGGTGAGTTCCTCGGCAGCCGTCCGCACTCGACGCATGACGACATGCGGGCCATCGGTCTTCCGATGCCAAAGCCTGCGAGTGAGGTCCTCCATGCCGGTTGGCATCAGAAAAATAGAGATCGCATCGGGGGCCAATCCGCGAATCGTTGCAGCGCCCTGCACGTCGACCTTGACGATAACGTGCCGACCGGAGTCGAGGCCACTCTGGATGCCACGGCGCGGCACGCCATACCAGTTTCCGTAAACTTCTGCCGACTCGATAAACTCGCCACCTTCGAGATCCGTGTGGAAATCTTCGACTGACATGAAGAAATAATGGACGCCGTGCATCTCGCCAGGTCGCCGTTCTCGCGTCGTGGCTGTCACCGCAAAGTGGAACTCGGGGAGGCGTCCACGTAACTCGTCGATGACGGTATCCTTGCCGACACCCGACGGACCTGAGATAACGAACAGGCGAGGACGAGCAACGCCCCGTATCTCGGCGATCAGCGCGTCCGACGTTTGCGTCAGTTCTTCGGTTGTTGCTGAGAGCGGCTCGTCCAGCATTCCCCGGCTACCTTCCCACGCTGCTGACCCTGGTCTGATCCGGCGTGATGCTACAATCCGCTGTTCCGGTACCAGACCAAAGGTCTGGTTATCGTGGTTGGAGTGTTCCCGTGTACGATGTCCTGACGATCGCGGCAATTGCCGCTGAACTCAATACCAACCTCGTTCAAGGTCGCATCCAACAGGTCGCTCAGGTTGATGAGCTGACCATTGCGATTGAAGTGTACGCTGCCCGTCAGCGTCGCTGGCTTGTCCTGAGCGCTCACCCGGAGCACGCCCGGATTATGCTCGCGTCCCGCCGCGTCGATGGCGACGCAGAGCGGGTTACGCCACTTCTCCTTCTACTACGAAAATACGCTCGTGGCGGGCGAATCGTTTCCGTTTCACAACCGCGCTACGAGCGTATCCTTCAATTCAGTATAGCCAAGCCAATCCAGGCGGACAACTCAGACGATGGAGACACGGACGACGAGGGAGACGACGAACCTGACCTCGTGACGACAGAACTGTACGTCGAGATCATGGGGCGGCGTTCAAACATCATCTACACGAACGACGCTGGACGTATCCTTGAAGCTATCAAACGGGTTACCCCAGAGATGAGTCGGGTCAGACCAATTCGACCTGGCACCGAGTATGTTCCACCACCACCGCAGGACAAGCTCGACCCACTGCGCGCAACAGCACCCGTGCTTGCGGGGGCGGCTGAACAATCTAAGGAAACCATCGTGAAATGGCTCGTCGGGCAATATCGAGGGATGAGTCCGGTCACGGCTCGTGAAGCGATTGTCCGCGCCGGAATGAATCCTGACGATCGTGCTTCCACCCTGGACGATTCGACATCCAACGCCCTCGCGGAAGCCGTCGTTTCTGTCTTCGCCCCACTTAATTCTGGAGCGTGGCAGCCTGTCCTCTACAACTGGGAAACCGGCAAAGCCGACTTTTTTTCGATGCCGATGAAGTCAATTGAGGCAGAGGACGGAATAACCGTCACACATCATGTGTCGATCTTTGATGCAGCCGAAGCCGCCTGGGATGCTAATCAGACAGCAACCTCGGCGGCTCCAGGTCGACACACGATTCGGCGCGACCGTCTCGTCGACGAGATCGATGAAGCGAGAGAGAGGGTCCGCCAGCGAGTCCACTCCCTGGAAGAACAGGCAACGCGTGCAGCCGAAGCCGAACAACTCCGCGAACTGGGTGAGATGATCTATGCTTGGATCGGCGACATCCGTCAGGGCATGACGACGTTCACGACGCCAGATGGATTGACGATCGCCCTCGACCAGACGCTCACAGCGAGCCAGAACGCCCAGGAGTACTTCGAGCGGTATCGCAAAGCACGTTCGGCAGAAGAAAACCTGCCGGCACTGCTTGCTGCTGCGTCGCAGGAAGTTGAATACCTCGATCAACTCCGCTCGATGGCAAGCCTGTCGGAGACGTACGACGAGATCGAGTCAGTCAGAATCGAGTGGCTGGCGTGGGCAGAAACGGCTCGAGGCGGAGCCCGAGCATCTAAACCAAAAGGCGCCAGACCGTCGAAACAGGCACGTCGTCCTCGATCGTTCCGGACGATCCACGGGGATGCGATCTATATTGGCCGAACCGGACAGCAGAACGACGAGGTCACGTTCTCCTTCGCCAACTCCGATGACCTATGGCTGCATGTACGCAACATGCCGGGAGCGCATGTCATCCTGCGCGCCAACCCACGGATATCCGAGGATACGATCGAAAGAGCCGCGTCTCTGGCTGCATGGTATAGCGACGGTCGAAACGCGACGGCTGTCCCGGTTGATGTCACCGAACGTCGCCACGTCCGCAAGATCAAGGGTGCGGGGCCAGGCATGGTGACCTACCGGAACGAGCGCACACTCAACGTCCGACCATTGCCTGAAAAGGAACTCGGCCTCATAACCGACGGATAGGAAGGTCACGGACCCGTTCCGTCATCATCCGAGTCGCGGGCTGGCTGACGAACCGGAGCAGACTGGACCTGGATTCAGTCCTGAGATCTCAATGGCTTGCGGACCGTTCGTGACAGCAGGATACCGACCTCGTACAACGCGTACGTCGGGATCGCGACCATCATCATGTTGAACGGGTCCGGCGTTGGAGTAATGATCGCCGCGGCAATCATCCCTAGGATCAAGGCGAACTTCCGAAACCGTCCATAACGCTTGGCTGTCATCACGCCGATCAGCGCGAGCGCGTACATGACGACGGGAAGCTCGAAGATCAACCCCATGCCGAGCATCAGTGTGAGATAGAACTGGACAATTTCGGACGCACGCGGATCCCACCGGAAATAATCGAGACCGAAATTCGAGAGAAAGTCGAGCGCTCGGGGTGCCAGGACGAAAAACGCGAAGGCCGCGCCAGCGCAAAACATCAGGAAGACGAACGGAACGGCCCGAAGCACGTACCTGCGTTCGCGTCGAGTCAGGCCAGGCACGAGGAACGACATCAGTTGATAGATGAGCACCGGCATCGCCAGCGCGATCGAGATATAGAGGATGAGTTTCATCCAGACGACAAAGCCCTCGGTCGGGCTGACTTCCTGCATCTGGTTGCCCGGGACGTTGGCTGACTCTGCAATTGCTGCGAGCACTTTCCACGACAGGAAGACACCGCCAACGAGGCAGATCATCACCGCAACCGCTGACTTGAGAAGTCGACTTCGTAACTCCTCAAGATGATCGGAGAGCGTCATCTCAATGAAAACGTCTTCGTCCATCTCCGGAGAGACTGGCTCATCTGTTGTTGGTGGTTGTCCCTGCCCTGCGCCTGCACGGCGCGAGCGTATCGGGGACGCGACGCGGTTGATGATGCTAGCCAATCGCCGTCTCACGTTCTCAGTCGATCGTGGCCGAAGGGAAGAATGTGGTCTTCCGCCGACCGGCCGGCGCGCACGTCGCGCCTGCTCGCAGCTGCCGGGACAGGTCGACCACTAGGATGGTCAGCATGCCGCGTGCCGAATGATTGTATCGTTCGCCTGCTGGACGGCGCAAAACCTGATGCGTCGGGCGTTGCAATGCTCGCCCGACGCAGTCCCTCATTCGTATCTACGGCCAGCGAGTCGGAACTGGCCGCATCGTTAATCAGGCGTTGGTATTTTCTTCGATGTACTCGACTGCATCGCTGACCTTGATGATCTTCTCAACTTCCTCATCGGAGATCTCGACGCCGAACTCTTCTTCGAGGGACATGACCAACTCAACCATGTCCAGAGAGTCGGCATTCAGATCCTGAATGAACTCCGCATCTGGTGTGATTTTCTCGGTCTCGACACCAAGTTGCTCAGCGACGATGGCCTGCAATCGGTCGTAAACGGCTGACACTGTGAGTACCTTCCCCTTCAATCGACTGGTCATCCACAGGGACGTGCGCCGCCGCCGCTCGTCGTCGCATCTCGCGCGCCCCACCGGGATCTGGCAATGATGCCATTCTCCCTGTTCCTGACCGGCGCCCCCACCGGCGCGTCTCCTGTGTTAGATCGCCGCGTTTGGATCACTATACGTCATCACACCACCCGGCGGCGACGCGCGCTGTGGCTTTCAATCGCCCCCAACGTCCGGCGTATTATGCATGACTCTCGAGCGCGCCACAAAACTATACGCCTGTGTCCTTCGCGCTGCGCTTCTCCTGCCCTGCAATCGTCCCAAGGACGCCGTTCACAAACCTGCTCGAGTTATCGCCGCCAAAGAGCTTTGCCAACTCGACCGCTTCGTTGATAACAGCCTTGAACGGAATATCCTGCTCGTGAGACAACTCGTAAATCGCAACTCGGAGGATATTACGGTCTACTGCCGGCAGTTGTTCGACTGGGAAACTCGGAGCGGCCACGGCTATGCGATCGTCAATCTCGATGATCCGTGTCGTCACACCGTCGACGAGTCGCTCGGTGTAATACCGGACAGGCTCAGGAAGGGCCATGTCCTCAGAGTAGCGCCGGACAACGGAATCGATGCCGTGACCGGTCAGGTCCGTTTCAAAAAGAATCTGCAACGCAAGTGTTCGCGCCTGATGATTTTCAGCCGCTCGTGTTTTTCGTTCCGACATTGGTCTGCTTTCGGTCAGTTTAAAGCCTGAGGTCATCGTTACATACATCTATGCCGCCTACTGCGGACTTGCATTCGCAAGGACGGGCTCGGCGTCGGCATTCACATTCA
>JBGSWU010000247.1:0-3718 GCA_041751795.1 Thermomicrobiales bacterium | reverse complement strand
TGTAGTTGTCGAGGCCGACCCATTCGGTTGGCTGGACACTGGCCAGGCGAGCATTGGTAAAGCTGAAGTAGATGGTCTGCACGAGCGGATACAGGGCAACGAAGGCAACAAGGAGAAGGGTCGGTAGCAGGAGCATCCAGGCAGTCTTCGTCTGCGACGATGTCAGCGCCGTTCTCTTTTTGCGGCGCGGGGTTGCGGCGACTGGGGGTTCCACTGCCGCCTGTTGGCTCATCTGGCCCTCCTCACGATAGGCAAACACGGAGTGTCATGCTCCGTGTTTGTCACTATTGCTGTGTCGAACGAGCGTGTCGCCTGGAGTCGTTCCGACTAGAGTAACGCGGATCGCCGCGCCTGTGAAGTCGCATCGATGACAGGCGGCAGCGTTCCGCGTTCGCGTGAGTTAGCCGACCAGACGCTCAATGCGCTGGGCGACTGTTGGCAGGATGTCGTCGGCGCTACCGCCGGTGAGGATCTCGTTGACGCCCTGGAAGAACTCTGTCGAGACCTGATTGTAGTTTTCGCCTGTCGCTTGCGATGGGCGCGTCACGCGGGTGACATCGGCCAGGTTCTCCAGGTACGGCTGAGCCGCGATGACATCCGGGTCCTCAGCGACCTCGGCGATCAGCGGCACGAATGACGCCACGATCGCGCGCCACTTCACAACATCGGCGCTTACCATGTACTTGACGAACTCGGTTGCCGCCTCTGGAGCTTCCGAATAGGCCGAGACCGCCAGTTGCCAGCCACCGAGCGTGCCGACTGGTTCGTTCCCGTCGCCAGCCGGAAGTGGGGCGACATCGAACTTGCCAGCGACAGCCGAATCCGATTCGTTGCCGAGTGAGTAGGCGTATGGCCAGTTGCGCATGAAGGCTGCATTTCCACCCTGGAACGCGTTACGAGCATCCTCTTCACGGTAGCCCGTGACACCGGTTGGGGAAATACCGCCGACCCAGCTGGCGACCTTGTCGAGGATTGCCTTGGCTTCGTCGTTGTCGACGGTGACCTCGCCGTCCTCGATGATCGTTCCGCCACCGACGGAGGCAATCCACTCAAGAGCGTCGCAGGTTAGACCTTCGTATGCCGCGCCCTGAAAGACAAACCCGGCGAAGTTCGGGTTATTGGCCGCCTCGCCCTCCATGATGGTCGTCGCCATCTCTTCGAGTTCATCCCAGGTGGTCGGCGGGCCGTCGTAGCCGTACTGCTCGATCAAATCGGTGCGGTAGTAGAGGATGCCGAAGTCACCGAACCACGGCGCACCGACGAACTTGCCGTCGATTGTATTGTTTTCGACGATCGACTCGTACCACTGGTCCATCGAGCCTTCGAAGGCCGGGCCAAGGTCGAGCAGGTGTGGTGCGAAGGCACCCGGCCAGATAACATCGACCATCATGACGTCGATATCGCCTGACTTGCTTTCAAACGAGCGCTGGTATGTTGCATAGGTTTCAGTTGCATCTTCGGGACGCGGAATAACCTCGATGTTGATGCCGGTCGCCTCGGTGAATTTGGCAGCTAATGTCTCGTCGAGCTGGTTCCCGATACCGACACCGTCACCGTAGTAGGTGAGCGACGCGCCGCTGTAGGCTGAAGCATCGTCAGCGTTGGCGACTTCTGGTGGATTATCGAGCGACATCTCGCCGCCGCCCATGGACTCGGTTGGGGTAGCGTCACCGCTGGCTGACGTTGGGGACTCTTCTTCGTCGCCCTCGGTCGCTGTTGCGTCGCCAGCTGGCTCGGTGGCACTCGGTTGACCACTACCAGTGGTGTTGGTGGGATCGGCGTCATCGTCGTCATCGTCACCGCAAGCGGCCAGTAGTGCGCCGATTGCGGGAATCGAGAGTCCCATGACGACCGACCGGCGAAGCACCTCGCGGCGATTCAAGCGACCGGTCAATGCTTCTGCGAGTAACTCGGTGTAACGTGGGTCGTTCTGACCTGTCACAGGCAATCTCCTTCTCGTTATGCCTTGGTTGGGCATATATCCAGAACCAAAATAGAATCCATCCTCCGTCGTGAGGCCCTCTTCTCGACGTACGGCGCGATGTCAGCATCGGTTTCACCGGTCTGCCTGGGATGAACCGAATCCAGGGAAGGGACCGGGAACCAGACGATGCTTGACTGACATGCCGTACTACCAAAGGCATTGTTCAGCAATCTGCATGCCGCAGATTGTGTTTGCCTGTGCGACTCGCATCGTGTCAGGCAAGAGGCTCCATCGGTATGAATTCATCACGTACCGATTGAAATCATTTCCTGCGCAATAGTTCTGTTCACGAGGGGCTTTAAGGGCTCAAATGCGACCTATCGGACGCCGACTGCCAGAGCTCGCCCTTCAATGAAGGTGAAGTCGGGCCGGTGGAACATGGAGTTATCGTCGTCCGGGTCGGACAAGCGGCGGAGTTGGTCCTGCTGCTTGGCGCTGAGCGTGTGAATTCCTGGAGACGCCGTACAAAGATACGGCATCGCGACATCTAGGAATCCCCGCTCGTCGTCAGTCAGTGGGTGGACATACTCGCGCATCCGGAGATAGCCGCGGACTTCGCGTAAACCGGCGGTGTGGAAGTAGCCGCGTAACTTGTGGCCGGTGAACCAGTCGACATGTCCTTCGACTCCGGTTTCACCGTGCGGTAGTGTCCCTTTGAGTGCGATGAGCAGATCGTCTGGCATCGGGCCGAGCATCATCGTGTGCATCTCGACATCCTGCGCAGCGACCTTGCCGCCGGGTCGAACGACCCGCACCATCTCGCGGATTGCGCCGACCGGGTCTGGCTCATATTGCAGCGATCCGGCGCACCAGACGGTGTCGAAACTGCTGTCCTCGAAAGGGAGCGGGTGAAGCGGGCCGTGGTGCAAGTCGACCTGGTCTCGATAGGGCGAGTTGGCGATCCGACTGGCAGCGAGATCGACGTTGCGTTGATCGGAATCGATGCCGACGATCCGTCCCTCTGGACCAATCATGTTCGCGATCCAGGCGAAGTGCGTCCCGCTGCCACAGCCGAGATCAAGGACGCGATCGCCGGGAAGCAATTCCACCTGCGTCAGCAGCGAGAGGTAAATCTCAGCCATCGCGCGGAAGTGCCGGTGCATCCAGAAATCGCTGGTGAGATCGAGAGCGGCATCGCTGCGCATGACGGTCCGGTGGGAGCGTTCGTCGTGCATGGGGAGTCCTTTCGGGCTTCGGGATTCGAGAACCGAGATTCGGCGATCGAAGAGAACTGTACTCGCTACTGCTCCCCTGAATCCCGAAGCCCGGTTCTCGCCGTCAGTCGTCTCGCAGTGATGCCGCAAAAGCATCGACAAAGGCGTTGATTTCGGGTTCATCCATTGGCGTCGACAGGCACGCTGACAGCGTCGGAGCGGTGAAGATGCCTCGCGCCAGCAGGCCTCGGAAGAGTGCTTTGCCTCGATGGGCTTCTTCCGCCGTTGGCGTGCTGCTGCGATAGTCGCTGAGTGGGCGGTCGTGGAGGTGGATCTGCGTGAGCGATCCCATTCCAGTGACCTGCCCCCGCACGCGGGCGCCGTCCATTGCCTCGGCCAGTCCTTCGCGGAGCATCGCACCGAGCCGGTCTAACCGTTCGAACTCCTGATGGGTCAGCTTCTGCATCGCGACCAGTCCCGCGACCATCGTGATCGGATTGGCGTTGAAGGTGCCGCCATGCGGTGCGCGAGGTGCTCCTTCCGACGGATCGAAGACGCTCATGACCTCCGCTGAGCCGCC
>JBGSWU010000246.1:0-23042 GCA_041751795.1 Thermomicrobiales bacterium | reverse complement strand
TACCATTCACCGTTAAGCGATATCTTAATGTCTCGCGGGTGGCCTGGCATTGGCAAATCGAGCATGTCGTAATATCGAACCGAGATGACGAACGCCCCATACTTTAGCCCAGAGTTCATTACCGTCATGACGATCCGGTCTTCGGTTGATATTGACTTGGACTTATGTGACGGTAACATCGCCGCGAAGTGCTGAACCAACTTGGTCTTGCCCGTACCACTGATCCCGCTCAGGATAACGAAGCCTTTGGTTTGAAGTGCAGTCGAGAAGGTAGCTAATTGCCATGGTGTGAAGTGAAGGCCAGCTGACGACAACGCTTCAAGCGCGAGGAGCAAGTCGACTACCGTGGCGCCATTGAAACCGTTTGCTCCAGCCACACCTGTGATCTCCGCGAACTCGCGTTCAGTGAGAGAGAACATCGTCTCATTCCGAAAGAGTTTTCTTCGCAATAAATTGGAGAATCCGCTGACTGGGACGGAAGTTGTCGATCGCCACTCGACCGCTCGACGATGCTGGTACAGGAAGTCGTCTTCGACAAACTCATAGCCCCCAGTTACCTCACCCCAACCAAGAATGTTACCTCGTCCATACGTACAAACGAGATCGCCGACTTTCATCTCTCGATAGAGGCTCCAGAACAGTCGTGCCCCGTAACCAATATTGCCCTCGCTTCCCCAGGACGTGACTTCGAGTTTGGCGCGCAGATCTTGGCGGCTCAAAGGTCCAAGATCTGCGATGCTTTCGGAATCCTTTAGTTCAATGGCTATGATTGAACGATCACGGAAATACTGCCACTCCGACCCGCCTTTGCCAGCAGAAATTTTCCAGAATCGCCGTTTGGGATCGATCATCAATTCTTGAATTGCATCCCATTGCTCAGACGTAACAGGAAAGTTCGTAGCGTTTGCGAACGTGAAGATGCTCAAGCCACTCAGGATATGATGCTCCTGCAACATCAGTCGCGGAATGGGATCATTCCTGATGCTGTCGTAACGCAGGTTCACTCTACCGTTAGCCTTCAAGTATGGTCGGCTATCGCGTTCCTCTGTCGTGAGTTCTTCTGAGCGATCATACGGTTCGCTAGTGAGCGTTCCAGTAGCCCAAATGCCTCCATACTGCCCTGACTGCCAGATCGCGACGGTGTCGCCGGGATGCATCTCTTGTCTATAGCCTGTAACATCCCATGAATCAGTATCTCCTTTGACCTTGCCTACGAATTCAGTGGCAAGATCATAGTATTTTGGGTTTGCCTGAAACAACCAGTGACGTTGTTGATTAGTTGCCATCGACATCACATCCCATCAATAATTCGCACAGATTTCTAACGGTTCTAAAGTCAGCGCCCCAATTCCTGCAAAAGTTCCCGTTAGAAGCATCTCGAGATCCGGGTCCATTTTCTCGTTGCCAATGCTCCAGAAAACCGGTCTATCACCCGGATACACAACCAACGCCGCCCGCAATCTCAGCGCATCCCGGTACGTGTGCATCTTGTAAAGATCGTCGTTCTTGACGGTTGACTGCGACGTTTCGTCGCTCCAGTCGGTGCGATTGAGGCGGAACTTGGCGTCGAGGGCGACTTCGGGTTTGCCGTTGCGGTACCAGAGGTAGTCTGGTCGGAGGCCGACCGAGTAGCCGCATACTGGTTTGTTGTACACGAGCGTTCCGAGTGATTCGAAACGCGCTTCAGAGAACCAGCCAAGTCCGTGCTCGTCAGAGACACGCAACGAGAGCGACGGCGTGACGTCCAGCGCGATTGTGATCTCCTCAACCAGTGCGAAGAAGCACCAGACTTCGTAGAGGGTGGCGATGTCGCGGAGGTCGATCGCGCGCTGGAGGGGGCCGAAGAACGGACGGCGAGCAAGATTGAAGAGCCGCCAGGCATCGAGCAAGTCCCGGTAGCCTTCGCGACGCATCAGCACGCGTGAGGACGACGGAATACGGCGGAGGTCGCCAATCTCGGCAAACATCGGCTGCACAAGCGTATGGCGCAGGTGGGATTCAGTCTCATGGATGCTGCGCTGTCGATCTTTGGTCACCTGCCACCACCACGATTGGTGTGGCAACGACTCAGCGGCGAAGAGGAGGTCACGCAGGAATGCCTTGACGAAGCGGTTCTCTGGCGTGTCGAGCGATTCTTCCGGGCGACGCTGCCACACGTGCGTCGGCGCATGTCCATGCAGTTTCGTCGCCAACGGGAAGCCATGCGCGCGGACCCATCGCTCAGGGCTGGTCAGGACATCCAGCAGTACATCGGGATCGGCCTCGCTGACGGATGCGAGTGGGACGAACTCGGGCGCGTCCGAGAGCCGCCGGTGCGGTCGAGCGACGACGACGTTGGTGGCGTCGTGCAACTGTCGAGCGTGCTGCAGCAGGAAATGCAGTGTGAAGAGTGGAGTCGGAGGAGACGGGACATCGACAACGCCCCGCGCGGTGTCGGCGCTGATCGTGAACGGCAACCTGGCTGCTCGGGTGAACAGGTCGTCCAGTAAAGTCGAGAAGAATGCAACGTGCTGGTCGACGCCGGGAAACTTGGGAGATATCACCTCAAGAATCAACGGCGCGCAGCATGGTCCATCGTCATCGAGGGGCTGGAGGATCGTCAGGCCGAGTTGATTCGCGAAACTGAACCCAAAGAGGCCACCGTCGATCGGCAGAACGAGCCTGTCGCCTACGCGCAGCCGGGTCGCGCCGTCATAGCGGAGGTAGTAGTCAGACCACTCGTAGACTGCGTGCGTCGCTGGGGCCAACAGCGGGTTGTCGTCGACGGCGAGGATGGGTCGGGCAGATGGTCTGGCCCAGAGACTGCCGCACCCATCGGCGAATGCGATCGAGCTGGAGGTCAGGATGATCGTCGCCTTTCCGAATCAAGGATTGTCCCGGGTTCGGAAGGATCATAGTGGACACATGCGTCGACGGCAACAGCGTAAGATCACAGTTGATGCTTGACTTGCTCCACGTTCAATCGCTCCGACGACATATTGAGCGGTTGTCACATGGCACAGGGCGACGAACGATACGGCGAATGGGATCGAGGCACCAGCACTCGGATCGATGCCGATGTCGAACGATGAAGCAGGCAGTTATCGCGGCTCGATCCGGGTGTCGCGGGTTGCGGCTTTCCGGTTTGCCCGTGCACGCACGCGGCTCAGGACGAACCAGCCGACGAGAGCGACAACGCCGAGGATAACGGCGTATTGGAAATAGCTGACATAGTGTTCGACCTGGTCCCAGCGGCTGCCGAGCGCGTAGCCAGAGCCGATAAGGACGCCGTTCCAGATGGCGCTACCGGCGGCGGTGTACAGGATGAATTCGGGAAGCGGCATGCGTGTCATCCCCGCTGGGAGGGAGACGAGGCTTCGGACGACTGGAACCAATCGGCCAATCATGACGGCTTTGGTGGAGTAGCGCTCGAACCAATCGTTGGCGTTGTCGAGGTCGGACGGCTTGAGCAGTGCATAGCGACCATAGCGTGTAACCAGCGCGTCGAGTCGGTCTCGCCCAAACCAGGCGCCGACCCCATAGAGAACGAGTGCACCAGCGACAGAGCCGAGTGTCGCCGCAAGGATGACACCCCAGAGGGTGAGGTCGCCACGGGATGCCGTGAACCCGCCGAGCGGCAGGATGATCTCGGATGGAAGCGGCGGGAAGATCGTCTCGGCTGCGATCAGGAGAGCTATCCCGATGTATCCAAAACTCTCGATAATGTCGATCACCCGCTGCTCGAGCCCTGAAAACATGAACCTACCTGTACTCTGTGGGCCGCTGGCAGTCTGCCGCCGACCGGTAACGACGCGTCATCAATCGTGCCCCAGTTCTCGCGATCAGGAGCATGCAAGGATAGCCTGTCGGTCAGTAAATACCCAAGCGAGGTGCTCAGTCACGCATAATGACGGACAATGTATTGGTTGGCGAGGATCATTTCGCCACACATTGTGAACCGACGGATGATGTAAGGGATAGATGACTGATCGCTGATGGCTGACAACTCCCTGCGAACAATACCGATTGGAACCGAGCTGCACGGAGTGATCGTGCGTGGTCACGGTCTGTATTACGACGTTGCGATCGACGGCAGTGAAGGTGAGATCCTGCGTTGCACGCTACGTGGAATGCTCAAACGTGGTCGACGGCGGACCGACCCTGCGGCGGTCGGTGATCGCGTCCGCGCGACGATGACAACGCCGGAAACGCCGGAAACTGACCCGCCTGAAGGGGTCATCGAGGAGATCAAGCCGCGAGTCCGGGCACTGTCGCGGCTGGCGCGGGGGACCCAGGATGTCGAACAGGTGATCGTTGCGAATCCCGACCAGCTGATTGCGGTCTTCGCGATCCACGAGCCGGAGCCGCACCCGCGACTGATTGACCGCTTTCTACTGATCGCGGAGGCACGAGGTCTGGATTCGATCATTTGCATCAACAAGGCCGACCTCGCGACCGATGGCGATGTCGAAGCACTGGCGAAGCCGTACATCCCAGCCGGTTATCCGATCGTGACGACGAGCGTTCGAACCGGAGCAGGGATCGATGAGTTGAAGCGCATGCTGGCCGGCAAGATCAGCGCGTTTGCCGGTCCGTCAGGCGTTGGGAAGTCGAGTCTGCTGAACTCGATCGCGCCAGAACGTGCCGCTGAGCGAACCGGAGAGGTGAGCCAGGCAACAGGCAAGGGGCGGCATACAACGACATGGACGACGCTGTTTCGCGTTGCGCCAGATACGTGGGTCGCGGACACGCCGGGCATCCGGGCGCTTCGGTTGTGGGGTGTCCAGCCTGACGAACTCGACCGTCTGTATCCTGAATTCAGGCCACATCTCGGTGCGTGCTACTATGCCGACTGTCGGCATATGAACGAGCCAGACTGCGCGATTCTGGCAGCGGTCGAAGCGGGTGATATTCATCCAGCACGGTACGAGAGTTACCGCTCGTTTGTCGAGAATGACGAGTAGGCAATATCCGGCACGTTACCCGGAAACTGGAAGATACGAGGGGGAAAAACGATGAACGCATTAAAGACGGCCGCGAAGCAGGTTCTCGCTGAGCAGAAGAAGGCGATGCGTACTGTCGTCAGTGGGCTCGACAGCAAGGCACTCAACTGGAAGCCACTGAACGATCAGGAAACGAACTCGATCGCGGTCCTCCTGTCGCACGCACTGGATGCCGAGCGTTATCTTGTCGCGTCATCGGTCGGAGTGACGCTCGATCGTGACCGCGAGGCTCAGTTCCGGGTCGAAGTAACGTCAGATGCAGACCTGCTGGCGTTGATCGACCGAACTGAGGACGAAGTCAACGGCTGGCTCGACAGCCTGACTGCCGAGCACCTTGCTGCAGAGGTCGAACGACCGAATCGAACGCATACGGGCGCGTGGTGGCTGCTGCACGGTATCGAGCACTCGAATGAGCATGTCGGTCAGGCAATGTTGACCCGACAACTCTACGAAGCACAGTAATTCACGCTCTGAACATTCCGCAAACAGGCAAGCCGTGGTATTCTCCACTCACGTGACGCAGGGTTACGCTGCATTCGAATGACGCATTCTTTGATGGTCATGTGAGCGGCGTTGATTGCGTCCGGGAACGAGTGCAGTTTCCTCGGCGATCCGAGATCGCCGGGATGAGCGGCACAACCGGCCACCGTGACGAATGTTTCGTACCATATTGTCTCGATTGAGATGCCACGTCAGCAGGATATGCGGTGTGACGACCTTCGATCGGTTGCCAATGATCCTGGATGCGTGGATCAACGTATTCCCTCGCTGTAGGCAGCGATCGCACCGTTCACAATCGACACATAATAGTCCAAAGCGTCAAGCTGGATTCATAAGGCATCGAGCGACGGTGTCACGTTCAGCTATTCCATCCAGCGAGACCGCTTTTCTGGACGTGATCGGGTAATCGTCAATAACGGAGACAGCCAGACTGATCGTCCTCGGCAATGAGCGTTCGAGGACTGGTGTGATCGTATCCGTGAAACCTGTACGGATCGCCGGACCGATCTCACCGATAGGAGAGTGTCGGCTGATGAGCGAGATTCGAGCGTCGACGAGAAACTACCTCGCGATGCTTGCTGTGGTAGCTGCCGGGGTCTCTGCGATCGCCTTAACACAGACCTCGACACCAAGCCTGCGCGACAGCGCCCTGGTGGTGGCATTCATCATTCTGCAGGCTGCTGCCGTCTTTTTCCCGTTGGCGCTTGGCCCGCAACAGAAATTGCAACTGAACACAGCGGTCATCTTCGCGGCGGTGCTGTTGTTCGATCCCGGAACGGCTGTGTTGGTTGCCAGCGTTGGATCGTTTGCTGGTCAGGCCCTTCATCGCCATCCGGTTGAGCAGGTGCTATTCAACACCTGCCAGCCCGCGCTCCAGGCTGGACTCGCCGGCCTGCTGCTGACCGTGGGCAACCAACCTGACAACATCGTCGCATTCGACAACGGAACAGCGTTCCTGGGGTTACTGGGTGCGGCCGCTGTCATGTACGCCGTCGATGTGATCACGGTCGGGATCATCGTTCGCCTCGAAGCTGGCCGCCCACTGCTGACCGTCTTCCAGGAAATGCCATCTGGGAGCCTGCTGGATGATATTTCGCAGTTCGCGCTCGGATTACTCACAGCAATCTCGGTCGATGCCCACCTCTGGACACTCCCCGTCGTCGTTCTCCTGGCGTTTCAGATGTACGCCGCCGTTCGGCGCAACATCGCTGCCCAACAGCACGAACATCGAATGCGAACTGAATCCGAGCGCACCGCTGACGCACGCCGGGAATTTCTATTGACTGCATCTCATGAACTGAAAACACCTATTACGTCGGTTAAGATGGCTGCCCAGCTCCTCGATCGCGCTCTCATCCAGCGAAATCCAGCATTCCAGGTGGACGAGGAGAGGCTCATCCGATGGCGGGATCAGTTGTTGCTGGGAATCGAGCGGCTCGAATCACTCGTCAGCGACCTGCTGGATGCAGCCCGAATCCAGCAGGGACGACTCGAAATCCATCCAGAATATTGCGACCTTGCGGCGCTGGCGCGGGAGGTGGTTGAGCGTTTTGAGTTCTCTGCCGAGCGCACGAGACTCCACGAGCTCGTGCTCGATGCTCCAGAACCAGTTGAAGGCTACTGGGACCCGTCGGCCATTGACCAGGTGTTAACGAACTTTATCTCCAATGCTCTGAAGTACTCGCCGGATGGGGGCATCGTGACGGTTCGCGCAAAGAACGTCGGTGATTCAGGGGTGGTGTCCGTGTCTGACGAGGGCATCGGCATTTCGGACGACTCGCAGGCTGAAATATTCAAACCGTTCGCGCGTGTAGAAAAGGCTCAGCATGGAATCAGCGGGACCGGGTTGGGCCTGTACATCACCAAACGGGTCATCGAGCAGCACGGTGGCACGATCGAGTTCGATAGCATCCCCGGCATCGGGACGACGATGACCGCGAAACTTCCTCGTTTTGCCTCGGGCCAACCTGAGCCGAACTTGATCGATTCCGACATGTCGGTAACGACCGCCAACTGATTTCCGCCCACGATTGCATGGCGCGCCATTTGCGAATGGCGGTCTGACGCTGTTCGGGAGGGTTTCGGTGGAGGGATGACCGGTGGAATCAACTCGTCAATGGGTTCGCCTTCAGGGGACTGCACTCCTTGCTGTCATCCTTGCTGCGATGGTTGTCATCGTTGTCGCGGGGAGTTCCAGTTCCGATAACGAGGATGACCCCGCACCGGCGACCGGTGTTGCATCTCCCGTGGCGGACAACCTCGCACTCGTTCCCGCCGACGCCGGACTTGAGTCGCTACGCCAGCTGGTGATGGATCCGTATGCAGATGCTCTGCCAGAAGACGAGCGAATCGCTCAGCAGCTCCAATGGGGATATGAGATCGTCACGAACACGCCACAGAATGCACCGCAGTATGTCGGCGGTAACATGTCGTGCACGAACTGCCACTTGAACGCGGGCCAGAAGGACAAAGGACTGCCCTACATCGGGATCTCCGCAGTCTTCCCTGAGTTCAACGGTCGCAACGGCACGATGCGCTCCCTCGTCGACCGGATCGTCGATTGCTTCGAGCGAAGTGAAAACGCTCCCGAAACACCACGTGAGGATAGTCCCGAAGTCCTGGCAGTGGCGACGTACATCACCTGGCTGTCGAAGGGTCAGCCAATGGGTGAGAACCCTGAGTGGCGCGGGAAGAACAGAATACCTGCCGAAAACCAGATCCCGATCGAAGATCTCGATACCGCCCGTGGCGAGGAGATGTATCAGCAACAATGTGCATCGTGCCACGGCGCGGACGGCGAAGGTGTGCAACTCGGCGAGGTGAAGCCAGGTCCACTCTGGGGAGAAGGCTCATGGAATGATGGCGCAGGAGCCGGTCGCGTCTACACGCTGGCAGGGTTCATCCGTTACGCCATGCCATATACAGCACCCGGCAGCCTTTCCGACGAAGACGCCCAGCATATCGCGGCATTCATCAACAGTCACGACCGCCCGTCTTTCAAGGGGAAAGAAAACGACTATCCCGAGGACGGTCCTCCGATCGATGCGGTCTACTATCCGCAACGATATGAAGAGAATCCACTGAAATAACTACCGCAGCGCCGGAATGCCTCGTCCCTGCAGGGACGAGGCATTCACGTGTACATGCCGCTCTAATCGTGGATGTCGACGACCGAGCCTTCGGAGAGAAACGACCAGAACCAACCGGCGTCTGCGTTCAACAGCCCGATGCATCCCTTGCTGGTAAACGCTCCGAACTCGTTCGGTGCAGTCCAGAAATTGCCATGCAGCGCGAATCCACCTTCTTTGAAGTACTGGGTGTACTCAACGTTTTCGAGATAGTAGTACTCAGGGTCACCCTTAGGGATTCCCACGGTTGCCGAATCCATCGTTTCATGTCGCACGCGATAGAAGATGTTGAATGTACCGCGTGGCGTCTTATCGTCACGACCTGCGGTGATAATCGCTGCGTAAACGGGAGTGTTTCCTTCGTACGCGATCGCATAGAACGACGACAGGTTGATGTCCACCCATCGACCTTCGAATGTTTCAGTAACAGCGGGAGCGTGAAACGGCACGACAAGCTCAGCAGAAACGTACCGATCGTCACCAATCCGATACCAGCGACTCCCATCGTCACTCACAATCAGTTCGTAGACAGTGACTAGGTGGCGTTGCCATGACGAACCGACGATGCTGGCGTCGATGTCCGGACCAGAGCGGATGTTGAGTTCAACGGAAGTCACAGCACCCATAAATGCACCGTCAGGCGTCTGAACCGCGCCTGACCAGTCGCCGCCACCCACAGGTAGACCGACATCTGTGGCCACCGGCGACGGAGATTCAGCAACGTCGACGGTCGGAGCAGGCGTCTCTGTCGCAGGGATCTCGGTCTTAACTGCGGTAGGCAGAGCGGGCTCAGTCGCGATCGGCTCTGATGTTGCGGTGGCCGTCGGGGTTGGCGGGATTGGTGTCACAGTCGACGTTGGTGTTGCCGGGATTGCGGTGGCCGTATTCGCTGCACGCGCCATCGATGTGGGGGTTGCCGGAGCGTTGCCAGATGATTCGATCGCAACACCAACTGCACCGACCGTTGCGAATGCAACTGCGAGCAGTATCACGATGACACCGGGTTGAGATCGACGCACGAATTCTACTCCTGTCTAATTTCACGGCCCTTATGCCGACGATTTCTGATCGCCGTCTTATGATTTCGACCTCAGGGGCTGTAAGTACTAGTTCAGCCGCTGGAATGCCTGTTTTGCGGCTGCAATACGTTGCTGCTCAGCGAGACCAGTACCTCCGGCGAGGCAAGCTGCCAGCTGCTCGACGAGCAAGGCCATCCCGACGGCACTAAGAGCGGAACGCGCGGCTGATATCTGGGTGAGAACCTGGTCGATCTCGGAACCTTCCTCGAGGAGGCGTTGGACGCCTCGGACCTGTCCTTCAACTCGCCGAAGCCGTTTCAGCAGCGCAGCAGTTGCAACATCATCCAGAACGGGTTGCCTGTCCTGCGCAACTGTCACGACCGCTGGTTCGGCCAGCCAACTCCCCGGAAGTTCAGCTTGTGCCGTGGTGACGAGGGCTTCGGTATGGCCGATCAGAAGCTGCAGCGGCGTGGATGGCTCAATCTGAATGAATCGCATGCCAGCCGCCTGAGCGAGCGCATAAGAGGTTGTGCAAAAACCAGATGGGATGGCGTAGACGATATCGACATCGTGAGACAACAATGCACCGATCACCGCTAGTCGCCGACCACTCTCGACCCGCTGAGCCGGACTCTCAATCTGGACGGACTCCGCTGTCACTGTGTCATAGATCATCATCTGACTCGATTCGGCGAGGCCGGTGACGACACGTCCATCTGCCTCAAGAGTTGCTGCAATGCGCATGACTCGATCCTTCCGATACCCCTGGGGGTATCCTATCGAAGGATCGATCGGTTGGCAACGTTGTCATCACACTGGATCGCCGACAACCATGACGGTTGCAACAAAGCGGTCGCGAATTGCATGGTCGTTGCATAGGCTCAAGGCGATAGATGTCGTAAGTCGCTGGTGGTCGACCAGCAGCAATCGCTCTGGGGATAAAACACTGGGTTCGTTGGTCGCGAACCGTCTGATCTGCCCAAACCGCGTCCTGTTATAGTGGTCACCATTCAGCGTTCCCCTACATTCCTTCACCGGACGATGAGATTGTCGTCTGGCATCAAAGACAGGGGTGAGGACGCATGCCCAATGACACAGCAACTTATCGTGTACTGCGCGATCCTCAGGCCGCGTTCGAGAGCCGTTGGTGGACCGAGGATGGCGTTGTCGAACACTTCCTTGCCGGAGTCTTCGAGGGTGGTGGTGCGAAGGGAGTCGCCTACGGCGGCGCGCTCCAGGGTGTGCTGCTACGAAAGTGCTGGTTCTCGGCGGTTGCCGGAGCTTCGGCGGGGGGCGTTCACGGCGGCGTTGATTGCTGCGGGACTGACACCGCGAGAAATGTTGCCGCTGATCCAGGACGGGCTCAACACGGTGTCTGGTGACCGTCGCCGCTGGGTGCGGGGAGCGCGTCGACTTGGGCGAGAAGGTGGATATTTCTCGAACGCTGGAACCCATGCCTGGCTGAGCGAGATCATGTCCCGTCAGGTCCGACGCTTCACGGGGAAGCGGGATCCGATCGTGACGTTTGCAGACCTGTATGAAGCAACGGGGATCGAACTCAACATCGTTGCCGCGGACATCTCCACCCAGCGCCAGATCGTATTCAACCACCATCGAACACCTGCCTGTCAGGTCGTCGATGCAGTGCTGGCGGCATCAGCGATTCCGTTGGCGTTTCCCGCCGGTCGGCTGTGGTTTCCCGGACATAAGGACGGCGAAACCTCGTTCTACCACACGATTGTAGACGGTGGCGTGTGGGCGAACTTTCCAATGTTCGTATTCGAGGACCAGTATTTTCGAGCGTGGGAGCACGGCCAGCACCTGCCGAAACTGCAAACGTGGTCGTACCTCGTTGGCTTTCTGCTCGACGAAACGCCGGACGCCAGCCTCGATCCGCACGATCCCGAGCGCATACCGGGGATGCCAGAACGCCTCGACCAGGTATCATTCCTGACCGTCGGCACCCATCCACGAGAGCGGGTACCGCGGGCCACTGGCCCAAACGATCGCGCGGTGCCGGTCGAGTGGCATGACACACCTGACCTTGCCTGGCCGCGAACGCCAGTCGGCTGGATCCTCTGGGCCGCATCTGCCGTCCTCCGCAGACTGGTCAACGTTCTCGGTCCGTTCCTCTTCAGTGATGATCCCGGTGGTCGCTGGCCACTGCCAGCCAGTCGTATCCAGTACAACCTGACGAAATCCGTCGACTGGACATTACGGACGTTGTCGAAGCTTGTTATTGGGCCAGTCGTCACGGCGGTATTCACGCTGAGTGTTTTCGGCGCGATCGCCGTGCTGTGGGGAGGATATGCTCGACTGGCGGGCGCTGGGACATGGGAATTGCTGACCTCACTCAGTGTCATCGGTATCGCGTTGATTATCCTGCCGATCACCATCCTGCTGTTGATGACGACGTTGCTGATGATCGTCGGGTTTGTGCTGAACATGACACTATCGACGGCAGTGCGGCAGGTGGGACGCGGAGTGATCGTGACCTACGCGGCCGGGCCTGGATCGCCCCCGTGGGCGCGCACCCGACCTGACGTCATCGCCCTCAGGATCCCGGACAATATCCGAACGCTCAGCTTCGATATCCTGAACAAGGATCGAGACCGTCTGATCGACGACGCGCGTGACACGACGCTTCACCGCATCGCCCAGATCGTTGGCACCGAGAACGATCTGCCAGTCGCTGTCGCCAATCGCCTCATCTGGACGAGCAACGACCAGCATTGAGTGAGTCCGTCCGGCTCGTTCTGAAACAGGATGCAGACGGATTGCCTCGTTGGGACAAGTTTCATGGCTCGCAGGCCGCTGGTTCAACACGCTGAGCAGCGAGCAGTACGCTAACGACTGCGTCGGTGTGGACAGCGCGTCGGAGTTGCACCGTCGGCCTGCGGGCCGCGGGCAGGGCGTCGTCCTGGTTTATGGAGTGCGATTTCGGCGGTATGGAATTGATTGCCTTCGAGCGACGGGTCTGCACTCCGCTTCAGTCGATCAACGTGTTCGCAAAGATCTGCCAGGCGAGCAAGGTTTTTGCGGTCAGGCTCAATAGGATATACACCTTCTCACCGAACAGATAGTCGCGCCACTTTCCAACACCTTTGTATTGCAGCACCTGGTTGATCGCAAAACTGTTGAAGAGGATGAACAGCGACGCAATGATCCCGTAAACGAACGTTGGTACGCCTCCGTCGGTCGCGCGTCGTTCAGCACCGATGATCTGAGCAGCGATTACGATCCACGGAATTGCTCCAGCGACGCAGCCGAACAGGAACGGTGACCAGTTCACTCGCTCGGTCGAGCGGTTGAATATCTCCATCAACATTCCGAAGAAGATCATGGCAGCGTTGACACCAAAGATAGCGATGATCGCGCCGAGATTACTGACACCGGTCACGAGTGCGATCAGGACAATCATGATGGAGGCGCTTATCGAGTACTCCCACCAGCGAGCGTAGTTGATCCCCCGAGCCAGGTTGTTGCGATACCACGGCCAAACGCCTGGAACAGCCATCAACAGGTGGTCGAACGCCGCCAGCAACAGGAAGACACCAACTGCAGGGCCGATCGGGACATTCCAGACGATTTCCTGCGGAGTGAAGTCACTTCCCGGTGGCCCTGCCAGGTAAGCGTTGGTGATGGGAAGCGTGAAGTCATTACTCAAGACGAACAGTGCGATCGCCTGAGCGAGGTGGATCAGACCAACGATCAGGTTGTAGATCCGTAGTCGATCGCCGGCTGTTACCGCTCCAACCTCTCCATCGCGTCGAGTCGCCGATGTGGCTGCCTGTGCCTGCATGATGCCTCCCCATCCTGTGACCTGTCGAAACAACTGTGTTTGGATGATGCGACGATTGGTCGTGATGCCTGCATCATACCGGCAGATTGTGAAAGCAAAGAATGCGGGGCGCCTCGAGTGAGGTGCCCCGCATTCCTCAGCGTGAATGACCCGAGCGGAATGCTCATCGTTGAGCAAACCGCCCTGATCGTTCGACTTAGCGCGTCACGTTTCGGCGAGCGAAGACGAGACCGCCAGTCGTCAGTGAGAGAGCGACGACACCACCGAGAAGGATCAGCCACGGCATTGTGTTGGCTACGTCAGTGGCGGTACCGCCAGCACCGGTGGCTGGCATGCCGGGCGCCGATGCCATGCGATCGACGAGTGGCAGAGCGGCGAGCGTTCCGTCACCAGCCAGGCCGACTGCGAAGACGGTGTAGACCGTGCCAGCTTCTGCATTGAAGCCGCTGATGTCCAACGCGCTGGTTTCGGTACCGGTCGGGCGAACGGCGAGATCATACGTGCCTGCATCGACCGGGAGGTAGTTCGAGGCCGACGGGAACGAAATGTTCGAAATCAGCACTGGGCCACCAGCAACGGCGATGTCAACTGCAGGGGCGTCTGGCGAAGCGTGAACGACACGGATGTGAACCTTACCAGCGGCAGGAGCGGAGTTGTCGTCGACGAGGACGAGTGGCTGAATGTTGGCGACGAGTCCGACGGCAGCGACGGTATAATCCGTGCCCGCGGCGAGATTCACTGTTGCATCGATGACGGCGTCAGCGGCGGCACCGCCTGCGGGTGTTACCTGGACGCGGTGCTCACCGGCTGGGAGCGCGACGTAATCGGTTGCGCTCTTGAATGCCAGATTCGAGATCGCGACTGAGCCGTCAACCCAGATGTCAACGTTTGGAGCATCAGGTGATGCGTGAACGATCCGGACGCGTGCCATATTGTCCTGCGCGGACACAGCGGCTGGAATCAGCGCAGCCAAAAGGAACAGTGCCAGCATGGGGACGAGTCGTCGAAGCCATACTCGGGAAATCAACATCGGGTTTCTCCTTCACCTTGGGTCACGTTTGCCGTCTCATAAGGCAAACAGTTTGAAAAGTTGTTCAAGCGACGGAACGCCTGAAGCCAGTTACGGACATCGGCGCAACCGGTCTTGCCGATGTCATGACGACAGTCTATACTAAACCTATAGTTCAGGTCAAGGTATTTTCAAGAATCCGTTTTCGCGACCTATATGACGCGACGCTCGTAGGCACTTGACGACACACAATGAGAATGAGGCAGCGATGACGAAAGACGATCCAGGACAGCACCTCGTACCGATTGGGACAGTCGTTGATGCGTTGCAGCAGGACTACCCTGATGTGAGCCATTCGAGCCTGCGCTTTCTCGAACGCGAAGGCTTGATTACGCCAACGCGAACGCCAGGGGGCCATCGACTGTTTGCTCGTTCTGACGTCCAACGCATTCGGCAGATTAAGATCTGGCAGGCGCAACGTCTGTCGATAGACGATATTCGCCAGCGACTGACGAAACTTGAGGCTGTCGGCCCACCTGATGTACTTGCCAACCAATACCTTGACCACGCACTGGCCGGAGATGTTGAGCAGGCGAGGAATGCAATCCTGACGGCCAGCGATCTCGGCCTATCGCTCGATGTCCTGTATGGAATGGTCCTTCGTCCTGCGCTGTGGGAACTGGGTGAACGCTGGGCGTCCGGGACCGTGACGGTTGCGCAGGAAAAGGAAGTCTCGGAGATCACTCGCGACCTGATCGCAGAACTGGAACTGCGTTCACCGCGCCCTGCCAGTGCGTTAACTGGAGGCGTCGTGGCTGCCTGTGTTGCAGGCGAACACCACGAACTCGGACTCCGGATGGTCAGCGGTCAGTTGAGAACCAGAGGCGTCGCCGTTCATTTTCTGGGCGCGGACGTTGCAACGGAATTTCTGATCGACGCTGTCCAACGCCGTCGGCCACAGGCTGTCCTCCTTTCTGCGACGAATGACGCCCAGCTCTCAGCAATTGAGGAGGCTGCGTATGCCCTTCGAAAGATCCAGCCTATAGTATTGATACTGGCCGGTGGCCAGGCGATTGACCGGCAACCGCAAGTCGTTATTCCATGGGACGTTAGACCGTTAAAGCAGCACGATCCCGATTCACTGGATGCGTTAGCCAGCATGCTACTGAACCCAGAGCACGACATGGCAGGATAGTGGTAACGTGATCGTTCCCACATGCCAATGGCTCTGTATGTTGCGTTGATGCTGCCGCTCGGTAGTTCATCACGCCGGGCCAATCAGGTTCTCCACCATATTGAGCATCGTATCGATGTCAAACGGCATCGACAGGTAGTTGGCTGTGCCATTGCGTTGAAGGAGGTGCCTGGCGCGGTGCAACAGGCCGTCGTTCGTCGATGTCACGATGATCGGAACAGGGCGCGTCGTTGACTCCCCACGTAGACGTTCCAGAAGACACCAGCCAGTGTCAATGCCGACAACGACATCCACAATCAACAGTTGTGGTTGGAGCGCCACTATCTGCTCATAGGTATGTGGCACAAATCGAGTCGTTGTAACGTGATATTCCTCCTCTTCGAGCAATGCGCGAACAACGTCGAGTAGTGGAGACGAACTGTTGACACAGAAGACGTGCTTCCTCGCCAACTGGACGCGTTGAGATTGCACGGGTATCGGTTGGATGCACGTTGATCTATCGGTAGTACAAGCGATCTGCACCGTCGTACCTCGATTCTCGGATCACCTGATGCCAGTGTGTTCGCTGATAATCCCGCTACCATCGGTTCGACGACTTCGATGCATTGGCAACGATATTCCCCAGGTTGCCGAATGCAGTTAGAGCAGGTATCGGTCAAGAGACGCTGAACCTGGCCGGCTTACAGCGCACGCAACTATGTTGAAGCGACAAATATGTGTCTGAATAGCCGTTTCAGCCACATGATCGTCGGTTAAACGCGACCTAGATACCCGACACATGGTAGCCAGAGGACCCCGAGTCAGGATGGCGGCAGGCATGCTCATCGACCGATCAGACAAACGCGGGCACGAATCGATGATTAAACAGATGACGACAGTATGGGAAAGAGCGACACGGATGTCATGAAGTTTGGTCACATCCGGAGACAGTTGCGGGCGCAGCAGGATGACGAAACTTCATATCCACCACTCGCATGCGCGTCATACTGAGATTATCGACCTGGCGTGCAGAAGCGGGCACGTCGTCACTTTGATATACGCGTCCAAGTCATTCTTCTGCTTCAGTTCGACAGGTGTGGGGACAGGGCGAGAGGATCCCGTGACATCGCCACGGGCTAACACGTTCACGTCAGCAGAGTGGCGACATCGTTCCGACAGACCCCTGTCGCCACTCTGCTGCCTCGGACATGCAAGGACATGATACGTGACACGATGGATACCATCAGAGGTTACGCCGCTAGCTGAACGACGCCAGCAGCCGCAGCGGAACGTCGTTCCACATGCGATTGTCTTGTTCTTACTGAGCCAGCTGAAATCAGCGACAAACGCAATCCGAGGCTGCACCGAGCATGCCGAGGACGCAGCTCGAACGTTTCTGCAGGTGGTACGACCGCCGACAACCTACACCAGCGAACAGATGTCCGACGATCACGACCAGGCGGTTTCGCGACGGTGACCAATCGTCGATCAGACCGCCGACAGATCTGACGCGGCGTCCGCTGCACCTGGGAGGAACTGATAGCCCTTGCCGGGCACCGTGGCGATGTACCGTGGGCGACGATAGTCGTTTTGGAGTTTCGCCCGCAGATTACGGATATGCCGATCGACAACGTTGCTTTCCGAGATGAAATCGACTCCCCAGAGATGGTCGAGAATCTGATCCCGCGTCAGCAACTGACCTGCATTTGCGGCGAGCAGGTAGAGCAGATTCTGTTCGAGGCCGGTCAAATGCAGGTCGTGCCCACCGACGCGAACACTGCGATTGAGGATATCGATCTCCAACTCACCAACTCGCAACACGGGGGTAAAGACCGCTGCCTCATGGTAGGTTCTCCGCATGATGACGAGTATCCGCGCCACGAGTTCTTCCGGCGAAAAGGGAACCGTCAGGATGTCGTCCACACCTCGTTCGAAGGCGGATAGCTTCGTTTTCAGGTCCCCACGACGAGTGAGGGCAACGATCGGGATGCGATCTGCGCCAACGGCGGGCAGGTCGAGATGATCGAGCATATCCCCATTCGCAATGTCCATATCGACAATGGCCAGATGGGGCTGCCAATCTGAAATCTCACCCATTGCTTCAGCTGCGGAGGAAACGATTCGTGTGGTGTAGACGCCGTGGTTGAGCGTCAATTTCACGACCTCAGCCAGCAACGGTCGGTCGATGACCAATAACACACGGGCTGGTCCGCGACGTGGAATCTGTTCAGTCGCCATGGTACCCATCGCTCCGTTCGACGTCCGTGTTTGTCCTCCCGTGAGTCATCGCTCGGCGGATCGGGGAGACTCCCACAACGCCCCGACCTCACCTGAGACGGGACATGAAAAAACGTCATGACAATCACATTGTAACAAGGCAGGATACATTCGTAGCCGCTGTTCCATCCGTACGATTACGTGCCGACGTTTGTGATTTACCAGCGCAGACCACCCAGATGACGTCAGGGGCCACGAAACTTTCCCCAGGAGAAGCCATGAATATCAGCAACTCCGAACGCATGCTGATTCGACGGGTCATCGAGGAGATCTGCAACAAGGGTCGACTCGACGTAGCCGACGAACTGTTTACTACCGAGTACAAGAATCACGGCGGCCTGATTCTGGATCTCGTCCGCGGGCCGGAATCGTTCAAGGTGAGCATTGCGTTGCACCGGCATGCGTTCCCGAACATTATCTACGCTGTCGAAAACATTCGCATGTACGGGCGCATGTTGATGTGCGATTGGATCGTACGACGGCTATCATCCACAACTAACGGTGCCGACGAAACACTCACTGCGACGGGTGAACTGCGCGGACAGATGCTGTGCCGCATCATCGACGGGCAGATTGCGGAAAGTTGGATGCGTTGGGATCGGGCAGCGACATTCAACCAACTGGGATTTATCGCACTCTCGCAAGACGACTTCCAGATCCAGGATCGTGAGTCCGGTTTTCCGGGCAGATGGTCTGCGTAGCCGCGGATGTGCCAGTCTCACGATCTGAACTCGAGTTATCGGGCTAGCTGATCTAACAGGGCACTGTTGTTTCCTGGACTTCGCCCTTGCTGTCGACCCACAACCTTCGACAGCCAGCGACCGTCGCGACCTGAACCGGCTGTTCATGCGTATCGCCGCCAGTGGGCATCGTTCGCACCCGAACGGTCGCTCTGAGTCCGACATGGTCGATCGTCCGAACTTCCCATCCAGTGGACTCATACTTCTTGACCATCGCCTGGAACGCGCTCGTCGATTCTGTTACCGTCATTGATTCCTCGTCTCATGTTATTGGCGTTTCAAAGCCAACTACTCGGTATCGGCCACTGCCAGCATCTGGCGTGAATCGGCATTTTCGTCTGGGCGAATGCGTTGGCGAATCAACGACTCAACTGCGGCGACGAGTTCGCGCAAATCGGTGTCGAACGGAACAGCCATCGTCAGCCCTCTTGTGTGATCGTCCAGATCAGCGACGACCTCTCTCAACCGGCGGCGGTCCCGTCCAGTCACGATGATCGGTAGCTGTCTCGTGATCACGTTTCCACGAATTCGCTGAATGAGATCGAGCACCCTCGATGTCTCGCTACCCAGATCGAGAACAACAAGGTGTGGACCAAGACAGACAACCTGCTCGACCGTCACCGGCACACCAATCATCGTGGTTATCCCGTATGAGCCGCTATCAAGTAGACGGCGCGTCACGGTCAGGAACGAGGATACTGCGCTGATACATAGCAGTTGCGTTGTCGGAGGATCGGTCGATCGTGTCAGCGATGCGACGTCAAGCGATGTCCGAGCGCGTTCAGCAAGCGCCAGAGCGAACTCCGTCACTTCGCGCGGCTCAACCTCCAGCACCCGAGAGATTTTGTCGATCGTGGCGAACGTTGGTGTCTGTCGGCCGTTCTCTATCTGGACGATCGTCTTATTCGACGTGCCGGACAAGACGGCGATACGCCGGGTGCTCAGCAATTGCTCTGCCCGCCAGGCTCTCAATGTTTTTGTCAACGCCGCTCCATCCAACGAACTAGGCCAAGGCAGTACACCGAATATACACCACGATGATAGCAGTGTAAGTATGCTATCATCGTGGTGTTACTTGCGATACCGAGTTGCGTAGACCGTCACCCACGTTGTTAAGAGTCGATCAACACCCCGTTAACGGTTGGGTCGGACTTCGGCACAACTTCTCAGCCTCAGGCGCAAGAGCGCACAGATCGGCGTCCCAGAACATGCAAAAGGCGAACGTCGTCGACGTTGTCCCACCGAGTTTGTCAAGCGAGTTTCCTGACGATGCCTCGATGCGCGTGACCGGCACGTTGCGACAGCGTGGAGATGCATACTTGATCGAGCAGCAGGTTGACTCGGACGTGGCCACCGGCCCTCGCTGGACCACTCCTCGTATTCGTCGAGTCACGGCAACCGATGCAACCCGTGATGCAGCACGGTCGCTCATCAATCAGGTCGTCACGATCACGGGCATCGCCACGCCCGGCGAAGAGCGCAATCGACCGTCGATCGTGTTCGACAGCATTGAACCGTTTGAACGCGAGTCCGATAAAGACTGAGACACAACGAACCCAATATCGCCCGATACAGGTTCTCGATACCGCCGCGGAGGAGTGACATGACTGGCAAACTCGCCACCGACCACCTCGGAGAAACCCGCACCCGTCCGCGAGTGGCGGCTCGACAATTGACGGCTGAAGCGCTGTCGGAAGCAGTTGAACTCCTACCTGCCAAGGCGGAAAGCAAGTTCGGCATGAACCTCAAGGTAATCGAGTCCGGAACGCAGTTCCGATTTGCTCCCGCTCGTGACCCACACCAGCCGCGTCTATGGTGTGTCTCGGTACGCCGTTGTTCGCCCGGCGGCATGCTGGACGGTTCAGGACCAGTCTGGATGGATCGGCCGAGCCGATCTCGGACTGATGTCGCTGAGATTATCGAAACCATTCGCGCCGACATCGGGGGGTGGCTCGCGACACCGCAACGACGCGATCTTTGTCGGTGGATGTTGACTGCGGATCCTGCGCCCAGTGTCGCGACTGCAGCCGGGCTGCCGGAGCGCCATACCCCGCCACGGTCACACTGAGTGTCGCGCTACACGCAAGCGGCAGCATCACGATATCCCGATCAGGTCAAGATGATGAGCAGAACGATCACGGCGACAAAAATGGCGACGGCTCCAACCACGAGCCCGATTTTCATCCTGGAGACGGGGCGATCGCCGATGACCTCGCCGGTGTGACCGTTGACGAGGACTCGGAACTGCTTTCCGTCGTATTTGTAGTTGTAGAGCCAGACAGGCAGATAGCAGACGGCAGACTGCCGGTTGCTGATACGAGTCTCAACTGATGTGAGACGTTCGACTTCCCCTGCACACTCACCACGCTCCATCTCGCGAATCCGTGCTTCGCCAGGTTCCCAGGCTCCGCGCTCATCGATGCCCGGTTCTTCCGATCCGTAGCCAGCCAGGAGATCGGTTGAAAATGTCTGCATGCCTTCTTCCGGGAAGGGCATCAGTTTGTCGGCCTCGGCTTGCGTCAGTCCCTGGGATGCGCAAATCCAGGTACGATGGTGACCACGGTGTGAGCCAGTGCGTGGGTGCCACGTCTTGTAATCCTCCGACACCATTCGCTGTTCCTGCTTGCCGTCTGAACCGGTCACCATCCGTGCGACCTGACGGGATCTTGTTTGGGAGACCTCGCCTTCCCAATCTGACTCAGTATCGGCGTCGAAACGCCAGAATGGGACGTAGGTGCCTTGCCCCCGGTCGAGCGCGGAGCGACTCTTCAAGTCGCCCGGTGCGAAGAACGAATCACCGAGCCACTCCCGGACCTTTGCGATCGAAGCGTCTTTATCGAGTTTGAATGGCAGAACGTATTGCGGTGATGTGATCGTTGGAATAGCTGCCCCAGTAGCCCGGACAGCCATCTGGGTTCCGCAGAAGGGGCAGCGAAGCGTTTGACTCCCGGTGTCGAACGATGTCGTTGCTCCGCAATTTGAGCAGGTGAAGGTCTGGACCGATCCTGGCGATTCAACGCTCATGCAGGATTCCTTCGTGTTCTCGTGACGTTTGTCCCGATACGATTCATGTTCGTGCCATCAATTGGTGTTCCTAAGTCTAACGCGGTCACCGGCGATTCTTCCAAGTGGAGATGTGTTGACCGAATGTAGGCGATGGGACCACAATCCAGCGGAGAATCACCGACGGCTGACCGTTGAGGGAGACATGCCATGAGTGCGGAGCCAATTGCCGATCTGTCAGCGCAACGAGTCGTCTGGCAGCCTGGCCCGGCGCAAATCGAGCGTAGCAGGGCGCTGGCATTTGCACGCCGGCATGGCCTGGACGGATGGGACGCACTTGTTGAGGAAGCTACAAGAAATCCGGCTTGGTTCTGGGGGGCAGTCTCCGAAGAACTGGGACTCGTCTGGACACAGAAATTCGAGAGCGTTCTCGACCTGACGGATGGGCCGGAGTGGCCGCGCTGGTTCGACGGCGGTCGGATGAACTATGTCACGAGTGCGGTCGACCGCTGGTTGCCCGAGCGGGCTGACGTCGTTGCGCTGCACTGGGAAGGCGAAGACGGCGCGACGAGCAGTTTGACGTTTTCTGAACTGGCCGAAGCCGTCAATCGAATGGCGAACGGCCTGCGTCATCTCGGCATCGGTAAGGGCGACCGCGTCGGCATATACCTGCCGATGCTGGCGGAAACGGCGATTGCAACGCTGGCCTGTGGAAAGATCGGCGCGGTGTTCATCCCGATCTTCTCCGGCTACGGGCCGGAAGCGGCAGCAACGCGACTGAACGACGCACAGGCACGTGTGTTGATCACAGCAGACGGCTTCTACCGCCGTGGGCGGATCATTCCGATGAAAGAGACCGCGGACGCTGCCGTCGCGCTGTCGCCGACAGTCGAGCGGGTCCTGGTCGTGCGACGGACTGGTAGTGACGTGGCCTGGACGCAGGGGCGCGATTCATGGTGGCACGACGTGTCGAATGCGGCAGCGCCAGACTGCGAACCGGTGGATACCGCTGGTGACGACCCATACATGCTGATCTACACCTCTGGAACGACAGGGAAGCCAAAGGGAGCAGTGCATGTCCATGCAGGATTCCCTGTCAAGGCGGCCCAAGACCTGGCCTTCTGCTTTGATGTCCAGCACGACGATGTTCTCTTCTGGTTGACCGACCTCGGCTGGATGATGGGTCCATGGGCGATCGCCGGTGGGTTAATCGCCGGCGGCTCGGTGCTGTTATACGAAGGGACGCCCGACTTCCCTGAGCCAGACCGTCTCTGGCAGGTCGTCGAACGACACGGCGCAACCGTCCTCGGTATTTCGCCGACGTTGATCCGCTCGCTGATGGCGAAGGGCGATGCGTGGGTTACGCGGCATCCAATGGAAAGCCTGCGAACGCTCGGTTCAACCGGC
>JBGSWU010000245.1:0-10633 GCA_041751795.1 Thermomicrobiales bacterium | reverse complement strand
TCCTGCGTGCCCGTGAGATCGGCTCAACACCATCGTCGGGCCGTCCACCGGCGCGCCGGAAGTAGAACCAGGCAGCAGCGGTCACGCCGAACGCGACGCCGGGATCGGGTGACCAACTCCAGATCGAAACGTTTGCATCGGTTTGTAAAAGCGGAAGCAGCGGGAGGAGCATCAGGAAACCACCTGTGTCACGTCCTGTCGCGGGAGGGCCGCGACAAGAAACGCCGGCGGGGCCTCATGCCTCGCCGGCGGGAAACGACTAAAAGCGATTGAAGAGTGCGAGCAGCGCGACGACGACCGATCCACCTGTGAGCAATCCGAGTGAGAAAATCCAAGTGAATAGTTTGTTGTCGAATTTCAGGTGCATGTAATACCCGACAACGATAACGAACTTCACAACGGACAGCACGATCAAGATATAAACAAGTGCGCTCTCGATCGCTTCGATGTAGTAGGTCGCAACCTCAATCGCGGTGATGATCGCCAAGATCGCGGCAATCAGCACATACTGCATGATTGGTGGATGCGCATGCTCTTCAGGATGGTCGTGACTCGGGGCTGCCATTCGAATATCTCCTCCAGTTGCTCGTCTCCACGACTGAACGATCGGGTTGTTGCCAGCGAATCCTGCGGCTAGTACGGCAACAGATAGACCAGCGTGAAGATGACGATCCAGACGATATCAACGAAGTGCCAGTAGAGTCCGGCGATCTCGACCCAGAGACTGTTCTTCTGGGTGATCAGTCCACGCTTGAACGATGCCAGATACAGCGAGAAGAGCCAAACGACGCCGATCGCGACGTGGGTACCGTGGAAGCCGGTCAGTGTGAAGAATGACGAGCCGAACAGGTTACGCGAGAGGGTCAACCCCTCGTGGTTGAACTCGTAGAACTCGTAGATCTGGCCACCGAGGAAGATGAGACCAAGCAGACCGGTTGCCAGCGTCCAGATCCGGAACTGGCGGATATTCCCGCGCTGGATACCTGCCAGGGCCAGCACCATCGCCAACGAACTCATGAGCAGGACGAAGCTGGAAACGGAGGTGAACGGAATGTTGATCAACTCGTCCGGATATGGGCCGACGACGCTGCGGTTCTTGGAAACCATATAGGCCGAGATCAGCGACCCGAAGAACATACAGTCCGATGCAAGGAAGACCCACATCGCAACCTTGCGGCTGTCGAGGCCGGTACTTGTTGGATGCTCTATCACCCCGTGATCAGCAGCCATGCCTGTCGTTCCCTCCGGTTCGCTGTCAGCGATTCGCTCTCAGCGCTCAGCCTGTTGGCTCGTCATCAATCGTCGTTGCCGCCTCGGGATCATCCCTCGGCGCGCTCCGGGTTAGTCTCCTGCGGCGCCTGCCACGAGATAGGACTCATCGTCATCATGGGTCTCACCATGCCCGAAGGCCGGCTCAAGAACCCATGCGTAAACGGAAACAACCAGCATCGTGAGACCAACGAACGTCATCAGGTTCTGCGGGACGATCCCGAAGACCCAGAGATCGATACCAATATCGTTCTCGATGAAGTCACGCAGTCCTGGCGTGGTCCCAAGGAAGCCACCGAGCGCAAGGGCGAGACCGAGCGCTCCCACCAGCGGCCAGTACGACGGGTTCGGTAGGTGGATGCTGTCGTGGCTGGCGTGCGAATCACCATGATCGTCGCCGTCGGTATGCGTCCCGGATATCGCGTGTTCGCGGGCATGCTCATCAGCGTGTTCCACCTGTTCGACACCCTGAACGCCGTGGTCATCTCCACCATAAACGTCCGGGTACTTCTTCGACCAGAGCGGAATTCTGCTGGACACGACGGGAACCGTGGCGAAGTTGTACACAGGAGGAGGGGACGGAATGCTCCACTCGAGCGTCGCGGCGTCCCACGGATCATCCGGCGCATCGTCACCAGTCGTCAGACTCATCAGGGCGTTGATGACGAACACGATAAAGGCGACGGCAGTGAGCAACGCTCCCATCGTCTCCAGCATGTTCCAGAAATCCCAGCCGAACCCTTCGTCATACGTATAGACTCGGCGGGGCATTCCCTGGATGCCAACCCAGTGCATCGGGAAGAACGTCAGGTTGAAGCCGATCAGCATCAGCCAGAAGTGAATTTTCCCAAGACCCTCGTGGTACATCTTGCCAGTAATCTTCGGGAACCAGTAGTAGACACCACCAACGATCCCGAACAGTGCGCCACCAAAGAGGACGTAGTGGAAGTGCGCGACGACGAAGTACGAGTCCTGATGCTGTGAGTCCACTGGCGGTGACGCGTGCATGACGCCGGAAAGACCTCCGATGATGAACATCGAGATGAATCCGAGCGCAAAGAGCATCGGCGTCTTAAAGTTCAAGTGACCGCCGAACATCGTCCCGATCCAGTTGAAGATCTTGACACCCGTCGGCAGTGCAATCAGCATCGTCGTGATCGAGAATACCGCGTTCGGCAGTGGTCCCAGTCCCACCGTGAACATGTGGTGCGCCCAGACGCCAAAGCCGAGGAAGCCGATCGCGACACCGGAGAAGACGACGGCGGAGTAGCCGAACAGTGGCTTGCGAGAAAAGGTCGGCAGAATCTCGGAGACAATGCCGAAGGCGGGCAGAATCAGGATATACACCTCGGGGTGTCCGAAGACCCAGAACAGGTGTTGCCAGAGCAACGGGCTACCACCCGCTTCGGGAACGAAAAAGTTGGTGCTATACGAGCGGTCGAGCATCAGCAGCGTGATACCGATCGTCAGGGCAGGGAAGGCGAGGATGATCAATGCTGCCGTGACGGCAGTCATCCAGACGAAGACGGGCATCCGCATCATCGTCATGCCAGGAGCGCGCATGTTGATGATCGTCACGAGGAAGTTGATTGCCGAAGCGACCGAGGACACACCGAGCACCTGGATACCAAGCGTCCAGTAATCGACGTTGTTCCCCGGAGAGTAGGCACTCGATGTCAGGTTGGCGTACGAGAACCAGCCGGTGTTCGGAGCTTCCCCGAAGAACCAGCCGATGTTGAGCAGGATCGAGCCAAAGAGAAGTACCCACCATGAGAACGCGTTCAGACGCGGGAACGCGACATCGCGAGCGCCAATCATCAGCGGGACGAGGAAGTTGAAGAACGCGCCCGACAACGGCATGATCGCGAGGAAGATCATTGTCGTGCCGTGCATCGTGAAGAGCTGATTGTAGGTGTCAGCGGAAACGAAGTCGTTGTTCGGGCTGGCAAGCTGGACGCGAATCATCAACGCTTCGACGCCGCCAACGAGGAAATAGAACATTCCCAGCAACAGGTAATAAATACCGATGCGCTTGTGGTCAACCGTCGTAATCCAACTCCAGACCCCACTGGGTTCGGCAATCGCCGGTGGCTCAGTGACGACGGTCCGGACTGGCGCGACCTCTACCCGTGTCGCCATGTCGATATCCCCTTGCTCCTCAACTCGCTGATCGTCGTTCCATTGTCATTACGCCGACGCACCATCACTCTGTGAGTGTCTGAATATAGGCGATGATCGCTCCGACATCCTCATCACTGATCTGATCTGGGCTGAAGGCCGGCATAACGCCGTTAGGATAGCCTTCATGGACCTTTGCTCCCGGTTCGCGAATCGACTCAATGATGTACTCATCGTCCGCAACGACGGTGCTACCGTCAGCGAGCGGAACTTCCGATTCATACAGCCCAAGCCAGGTCGGCCCAATTGCGTCCGCGCCATCGACCGAGTGGCATCCAGTGCAGCCATTCGACTGAGCGACTTCCTGCCCACGCTGGGCCAGTTCACCACCACCTGCAGCGCGATCCTTCTGCTGCTGGACCCAGGCATCGTAATCCTCCTGGGTATGGACCTCGACCTGGAACTTCATCAAGGCGTGACCAGTTCCGCAGAACTCGGCGCACTGCCCCTGATATATACCGGGGTCGTCCGCCTGAATCCACATCTCGTTGGTGCGGCCCGGAACATTGTCAGTTTTACCGTTCAACTTCGGCACCCAGAAGGAGTGGATAACGTCATTGGACGTGAGATTGATATCAATGATCGTGTCTTCGGGAATATGCAGTGTATTGGTCGATTGGAGTTCATCCTCAATGTACTGGAACTCGAAGAAGAACTGATGGCCGATCACATCGACCCGCATGTTCGGCAAGTCGTCGGGCGGATCGGACAATTCGGCGAGGACCTGTAATGTGGGAACACTGATCGCGACGAGGATGACTGCCGGAATGATCGTCCAGGCAATCTCAAGCGTCGTATTGCCGTGCACCGGAACCGGGCGGCCGTGGGCCGTCTTCGGTCGGTGGCGGAATCGGAACAGGGTGTAGACGAGGAGTCCTTCGACAAGGACGAGGACGATAACGACACCGACCCAGAGGATGTTGTAGACGTACCAGATACGGTCGTTTGCGCGCCCCTCCTGGCCGATCGTTGACATCGGATCGTCGGTGACGCCGCACGCACCGAGGGTGAGTGCCGACGCAATCAGGGCAAATACAGCCAATATCTGGAACAGGCGTCCACTACGGAAGCCCCCTGGCCACCGGCCTGGGAAGCGTCGGTCCATCCCCATTCACCCTTTCCCCAACTCCGGAGAAACTACTCAATGAAGACGTCAGGCAGGACGCGTGCGCAATGAGAGTGAGTCTAGCATAGATTGTGAAATCGGCCACAACATCCAGGATGCATCGATGCGCGAAGATCTGAGCGTTCCAGTATCACTGGGCCGCGTTCCCTACATAACGCACACCTAACGGGAGGCATCCAGACCAGACCAGAAGTCTCACGATGCAAGAGCGAACGTGTCAGCGAAAGCGTGGGACTACGTCCTTGCCGATCGCCTTGACAGCGTCGAGCGGGTTCGGGCCGAGTGGTGGCCCGAAACTGAGGTGTCGAACACCGAGATCGACGAGAGATTCCAGTCGGGCCGTCAGATCGGCGGGTGTGCCGACGATGCCGATGCGCAGCATCCGATCGGTGACGAGTGCGCGGGCTTTCATCGGATCGCGCTCGGTCATCAGCGCCCGCTCGGTCGCGCGGAAGTCATCAGCACTCAACCCAAGACGGTCGAAGATGAGCGGCGAAAGCGCGTGACCGTAGTAAGCGATCTTGTCACGCAGCACATCCTCGGCGGCCTGACGGTTGTCCGACACCGAACACCAGACGCAGGCGGCCAGGTCGATCTCGGCCATGCTGCGACCAGCCCGGTCTGCACCCTCACGGATCAGCGGTTCGACCGTCGCGTAATGCTCTGGAGGAAATAGCAATGGCAGCACCCCGTCAGCCAGTTCCCCCGCCAGCCGAAGCATGTTCGGAGACATTGCTGCGAGGTAGATAGGAATGCGCCGACCGTTGTTTTCCGGTTGGAAGCGGAGGTACGCCTCTTCTTCCCATCCCGACGCCTGATTCCCGTCGAGGACGGCTCGGAGTTGCTGGATCGCTGTTCGGGTCGTCGTCAACGGCCGCTCGTAGGGCAGCCGGACCCACTTCATAAACTCCGCAGCACCGGCTCCCAGGCCAAGGTTGAAGCGTCCGTTGCTGACTTCTTCGAGCGTCGCGGCAATCATCGCCTGTTCAGCGGGGTGCAACGTATAGGGATTGAGGATGCAGGTACCGATCTCGATTCGTTCTGTCGCAAGCGCGACAGCTGTCAGAATCGACGGCGACGAGCGCAGGAACAAGTCATGGCTCACCCAGAACTGGTCGAACCCTGCCTCCTCGGCCGCCTGAGCCATTGCGACATATTCACGGACCGGCAGGTCGTTGTTAAGCCGTAAAGAGAATCTCATCAGCTGTCGCGCCGCCCGATGACAGCATCGGCCTCGATCTCGACGACGTATTCGGAACCGACAAGGCGGCTGACCTCAACCAGCGCGTTCGCTGGCCGGATATCAGCGAAGTAGCGACCATGAACCCGGCCGATGGCTTCCCAGTCGTCAGCATTCGTGACGTATATCCGGGTGCGGACGACGTCGTTCAGCGTCGCCCCGGCCTCGACCAGCGCTCCTTCGATCTTCCTAATGATGTGGTCCGTTTGCGCAGCAGGATCACCGACCCCGACGACGTTGCCGTCATCATCAGTTGCAGTCGTGCCTGCAACATACACAAATCGGTCGACGCGAACGGCACGTGAATACCCGACAATCCCTTCCCAGACCGTTCCCGACGATATCCGCTGTCGATCCTCTGACTGGCTCATTGGCTGTTCCTTTCATATCTATTCTGCGACTCAGTATTCCCATATCTCACACCGGGGACTATGATGGGACGTGCGGCAGTTGTTACCGTCAAGGATGCTCGTCGCGTCATATGCCGGATGGAGGCTACCATGGCGAAAGATAAGAACCGCTCCAACCGCGAAACGAGGAAACCTAAGAAGGCCAAGCCGGAAGCCAAGCCACCCGCACTGGGCGAGCGCGTGCCCGGCAAGGTGATCACCCAAGCCAAGCAGCCAGCAAACTAACCCGTGGACGCGGTTCGCAATACTGCCGTGGACTTGCGCGGCGCCGGTGATTCCGGCGCCAGCCATTTTGTCTCAACCCTCTGCTCAGCAACACGATTGATCAGAAATCGTCAAGCGAAATCGTTGGATCGTTCATGACGATCGTCATCGATGTCTGACCGGCTGGTTTGGCGATCCATATCTCGCTGACGTACCCTGGACTGTCAGCCAACACCGCACCAATCGATCAGCAGCGTCGCGATTGTCTTCGCGGCGGTCTGAATCGACAGAATACTGATGTGCTCGTCAGCCTGATGGGCGACTTCGACGTTCCCGGCGCCGTACATCAAACACGGGATGTTGCCGATCTGAATGAAATGGCGCATGTCTGCCCCGTAGGGAGCACCCTCGATCGACGCCGGTTTGCCCGTGGCCCGCTCGTGGGCGGCGGCGACGGCCCGCACGATCGGAGCATCAGCCGATATGTCGGCAGCCGTGAACTGTCCACCGAACCACTCGATGACCGGCGGGTGATCGAGTAACCATTCGTCTGCAGCGGCGACGGCCATGATCCGCGCCTGGACCTGCTCCCAGAATTCGTACATGTCTTCACCGGGCAGGAACCCAACCCGCACTTCCGCCACGAGCGATTCCGGGACGGTCGAGGCCCAGACCCCAGCGTGGACGACGCCGACGTTGATCGGAACCTTGTTGGCGATGTCGTCATAGAGCGGGTGTCGCAAATTCGCATTGCGCTCCCGCTCGAACTGCTGAAGATCCTGAAAGATCGGAATGAACTTTTCGAGGGCTGAAACGCCCTCGTCTCGTGCAGCAGCATGGGCCGATTTGCCCTGGACCGTGATCCGGAAGACCAGCGACCCTTCACAGGCGATGACGAGCGCCAGGTTCGTCGGCTCGGTGATCAACGCCGCGTCGGCCGTGTACCCGCGCAGGATTGTCGCGACTGCCCCAACACCGCCGTCTTCTTCGCCGGTCGTCGCTGCGATGGTGACATCACCGGCCAATCGGACGCCAGCCGCATCGAGCGCGTCGAGCGCCAGCAGAAAGGTCGCCATCCCGCCCTTCATGTCGAGCGAGCCGCGGCCAAAGATATTGTCGCCGTCAAGCGCGCCGGACCACGGGTCGTGCGTCCATGTGACAGGGTCGCCGGGATCAACGACGTCGATATGTCCGTTGAGGAGGATCGATCGTCCGCCACCCGTGCCGGTTCGGACGCCGACGACGTTCGGCCTTCCAGCCATGCTCTCGATCGCGCCAACATGATCGCGATACGGCGCGAGTTCCGCAGGGTCCGGCTCCCAGCGATCGACGCGCAGTCCACGGGCGAGGAATTCATGCTCGACAACATCCTGCACCGGAGCTTCGTGTCCAGTCACGGACGGTGCCCGCACGAGGTCTCGGAGGACGCGGATCGTTTCGTCCCGCAGGTTGTCAATCGCATCGTAGACGGCAGTTAGTTGGTCGTTACTCGTCATTGCGCATCACCGCATCGCGCAACAATGGGCGGGTCAGACAGGTCGGACCACCTGTGCGGTTGTGGGAAATTTCGTCTCCTGAGTAGGTAATGACTTCGCAGCCAGCCGCACGCAGTCGCTCCGCTGTTACGGCGTTTTCCTTCAGGAGGACGCATCGACGCGGTCCGAGTGCGAGGACGTTGCACCCTTGACGCGCAAATTCGTCGTCCGGAATCTCGACAAGCTGAATATTGCGCTCGGCCAGCAGTTCGACCATCGCCGTGGGTAGCAGCGGCAGGTAGACGACGGCAAGGTCATGGTCGAGCATCGAGATCAACGACAGCAGGTGCAGACACTCGGACGGACCGTGCCAATGAGGCAAGTCGTAGCCGAGGACAGCAACACCGCATGGAGCCAGCAGATCGTTGAGCTGGAGAATTCCTTCGGTGTTGGTCCGGTATCCACGTCCGACAGCAAGTGTGTGTTCATCGATCCAGCAGGTGTCACCACCCTCGATCATCCCCGGAGCGGCAATCCGCCCGATGACCGGGATACCGAGATCCTCGAGCGTCCGCGCAGCCAGGTCCACCTCAGCCTCACGGAGCGGCTTACCCATCCGGCAGAGAATGACACCCTCGTCAGTTGTGATCATCGGGTCGTAGGGGAAGATTCCGTCCTGCAAGGTGGCATCGTCAATCTCGCCTGTCACGACCTCGACGTTTGCGTCGGTGAGGATCTGCCGGAGGGCTGCATGTTCGCGGACGGCCAGATCGTGATCGATTGGCCGGAGATATCCGAACGCTTTCCACGAGACGGCCGGCGAAGCCGGCACTGGTGGGTAGACCAGAACCCGCCGCAGCGTCCCCGACATCGACTGTCCGCCCCAGTTCCGTGCCTTTTCTTCAGCCACGCTGGTTGTCCCTTCCGAATCCAACATCGCATGTGTGGCGAAGGGTATCGCATGACAGGCACACACGATGACTGGAATTCAGAACCGCTTACGATCCGATCAGCGGGGCCGAACCGAAAAAGACCGAGAACGCGCGACACCAGATGACAACGCCCTGGTACTGGGAAATATCGGTCCCTGGAGGAACCGAGTAGTTGATCGAGCCATCGGTTGCCCGGAGGTCGCCGAGATTGATCGAACTGTCGGTGATCTCATCAGGACTCTCGGTGAGATAGACGAAAAGGTCAGGACCATTGCGGACTGAGAAAGATTCAAGGCGCACGACGTAGATGCCCGGCTCCGTCTCGATCAACTGGACGGTGCCTTCCGCGAAATGGAACTCGTCTGCGCCAGTTAGCGGCCCGCTGCTGACGAGCCGCGGCGTGAACACCTCCAGGGTCGGCTCGACGGTCGGCTCTGGCTCTGGCTCTGGCGCTGGTTCCAGCGTTGGCTCAGCAACCGCTTCCACAGTCGGGTCAGGGGTCGGCTCCGCTTCAGGTTCGATCGTCAGTTCGACCGCCGATTCCTGGGTTGGCTCAATTGTCGGAACTGGATCACTGGTTTCCACTGTCGATGGAACGTCCGTGGCCTGCTGCGTCTGCGTTGCAGCCGGTTGCGTGTTCGTGGGCGCCGCGGATGGGAGCGTCGGCGTCGCTTGGAGAGCCGGGACGCCGGGAACAGCGTTGTTCCTCGCCGCAACCGTCAGTGGACTTTCCTCGACGATCGTCGTACGGGTCCAGATCGGTGAAAGCAAGTAATACGAGAGCGGGATCACCAGGATCAGCGTCGGAACCGCGATCAGGGCAGTCAAACGCTTGCGCCGCCAGAGCGCAGCATGCCACCCGTACCGATAGGCAAGGGTGGCGAACAACACGAGGCTGAGTGCAGCGAGGACCGCGACCAGCCAGCGATACGGGTAGATGTCGTCAATGAGTCGCTCGAGGTCACCAAAAAGTTCCACGGTTAGCTCCCTGTCGTGATCCTGGTTCGCTATCGACAGCGTGCGACACGACCATTACGGGAGGCTTACGGCCGATAGAGTGGTTGCTGACAACGGTCTCGTAACGTATAATAAGAATGATTATCAGGTAGGAATGATTTCTATATCCCGATGGCCGAAGTCGGGATTTGAGTCTTCCGGAGCGGGAACGGATCGAACGAGTGCGACGAAGCCTGCAGGCGTTCTTTGACTGGTATGAACGCCATTACACACTCAATGTAACGATCGCCGCACTGCTGTTTGTTCTCCAACTCGTCCATCTCTACTGGCTCTCGGCAGATGTCATCGCTCAGCGGCTGGTTGACAAGAGCTATTTCTCCCCAGATGGGGTCTTCTACTACGCGATTCTCATCATCGACTACACCGAAGTGCCGGCGCTCCTGTCGGTGTCGTTGATCTACATCAACGAACTACGTAAAGGCTGGAGCTGGAAAGCGTTCCTGTTCCTCTTGTTCCTGAACAGCCAGTGGCTCCACATTTTCTGGATCACCGACGAGTTCGTGACGGCTGAGTTCAGCGGTGAGGCGGCAGGAACCGGACTACCGGGCTGGCTTGCCTGGATCGCGATCCTGATCGACTACCTCGAACTGCCGGTGATCTACGACACATTCAAGAAGTTCATAGTCTCCATCCGTGAACAGCGCGTTCGAGAGTTTCTGCGGGAGGACCTGCGCGAGGCGTAATCCCCCGGCCAGTCCATTTACCTCAGTTCCCGCACATTCAACCTTGACAATCTGGCCCAGCACCTCGATAATCCCGATGTACTTAGGCGGGATTATCGA
>JBGSWU010000244.1:0-6039 GCA_041751795.1 Thermomicrobiales bacterium | reverse complement strand
TGGGACAGCCCAGAGCTTTCCCTCCTGATTCGAAGCGAAGATGATCGTGCTGCTGTCCGGCGTCCAGGCGATCGACGAGGCCTGTCGTGGGCTGAGGTCCGGCCCCTGTGGGCGTGCGACATCGGTCAGTTGCATCGTCGCGCCGGTCTCCAGATCAAGCACCCAGACATCCAGCCGCCCGTCGTAGCCGCGCGAGTAGGCGATCTTGCGGCCATCCGGCGATGGCCTCGGTGTCGCGATCGTAGGGATCGTCGCCCACGCTTCGGGTTGAAGTGTCGCTTCCCAGCGGCCCGGCTCGCGGCTCCAGTGATCGTTACGTGTTGGCAAGTGTCGCCTCCCCTCTTCCTTGGCTCATCGTGATCATGCAGGATCGCAGAGGACGAACCCGGTCGCAACCTGTACGGCTGAAACCGACCGGATCGTCTGGGTCAGCCCTTTGTTCGATGTTGTACGTAGGAAATGGGTAATTCTGTGGATGTCGGTTGGGGGTTAGGTGCTGGAGAATAGCAGCATGGATTAAGGCTCAGATTTGGTGATCGCGTGCAGAGGGATGGCGAGCATGCGAGCTGGAACAGAAACTCGAGGGATACAGACGCGAATGGCTGACCAACAGTTCAACTCGCGGTCCGTGCAGGCAACTGAAGTCGTCGCCACCGAGGGATCCGAACTGGCAACGCTCCTGCGGACATCTGGCTGGGTCGCGCGCACTGGCTGGCGCAGTCATCAGTTTGGCCGACCATCTGTCTGGCTGGTCCGCTTCGAGTACCCCACACAGTCTTCCAGTACATGACAAGTCACCGTCCACGGAAGGTGAGCGGCGTGCGACATCGTCGGCAGGTTACGGATTCCTAGTAATCGGCCTGACTGCTCGCTTCGGGCTGTGCTCGGCGCAGGGTGGAGCGGATGTTTGCGATCAGCGCATCGAGGTCGAATGGCTTCGAGATGATGCTGTCGGCCAGCAGATCGTCGATCGACTCCCGCAGTATGAACCCTGCCGACATAGCGATGATCGGAATCTTGGCGGTATCCGGCTCGGATTTCAGCGTCCGGGCGGCCTCGACGCCATTCATGACTGGCATCATCAGATCCATCAGCACGAGAGCCGGAGGACTATCGCGAACGCTTGCGACGGCTTCCTGGCCATTGGCAGCAGTGACCGGCGTGAAGCCTTCATCCTCAAGGAGTGCCTCGAGTACCGAACGGATTGTTGGGTCATCATCGACAATTAGAATACGCACTGTATCTGCTTGAGTATCCCGTACTGCGGTTGCGCTTGTGCGCTTTCCGCTCTTGCCCTCCCATACGTACTCGCACGCGGTTGAGGAGACCGCCGCGGTTATGACGTCAGGCATACATCCAGCCAAAACCATTCTCTGATCAGCGTCACGATTGCATGCAGAGCCGCGTCGATCGTCGATTCGTCGAAACGTCGCAAGATACACGCCAAGAAGGACAATGACGCGACGATGGTGAAGCGTGTACGATCATACGAAGAGCCGTCCGATCAATGGTCAGGCCAGATTCTACCGCGTGTTCATCCGTCTTCTGAGTTCCGGCCTGGAACAAGAGCGAAATGGTCGTCATGGTTGTTGTCCCCTTGCAGGCAGATGTGCCCGACTGGCTGGCGCTCGTTGTCGTTGTCGTTAGCATCCTCCTTGCAGTTCTAACGCTCTCGCTTATGGTGCTTCGCGTACGTCCGTCGGCCGATGACGATGCGTCGTCTGCTCAGATGACGGTTCGTGATCCGATGCTCATGCTCTCGGTTCTCGGAGTCATCCTGCTCGCCATCGCCGCCTGGTTCCTCCGATAAACCAGCAGAAATCGTTCCATCAACCCTACCGTAGACGCTGCACAGTTTGGCCAGATGGTGCGAGTTGTCTCTCTAGATCTCGCATAACTCGTTTGAAACAAGTTTCACGTTAAGTCCATCTATCCGTTCGATTGAAATGCCATCCGGGAAAGAATGGCGTCTCCGTGGCACGGCCCGTGCGTAGTATGTCAGCGAGTCACGGTGGTCCCCACCCATCGAGATTCCGAACCAGATCGCTGGTTCGCACTCCACAATCCTTTCTATTTACCCCATTCTTCCCTCCCGAGGCGACCCGAACCCCAGGGCCGCCTCTCTTTTTGCCCATCGTCCGACAGGCACGCTCGAGAGTGCACTGATTGCACCCTACGCGTAACTTCCGGCATCCGGCTTGAGAGGATAGTGGGTATCTCAGGCAATCCAAACGTCATGGATTCTGCTGAACTTGTCGATCGTCACAAGGCGCGAATTGCTGGTTCGAGCAGCGGACATCGGCTGCATCAATCGACTGTATTCTGGTTCAGGACGTGCTCCATGGAGAAGTAGATGACGTCAATGTCGTAGTTGAACTCATCGACGATAAATGGCTCGTCCCTAACCCTCGAAGAGGTCGGTGACGGCCTAAACCGCTTGAAGCTGATACTCCTGATTGGCGTCAAAGTGGAATTGAACGAGTTACGTTCCATCCTCGAGAATCGTACGCAGATGCGCAATGAGAGGAGGGAGATCATCCGCGATGATTTGCTGGACAACCTCGAAGTCAACAGTGTCATATCCGTGGATCAGGCGGTTTCGTAGATTGATCGTTTCTCGCCATGGGATATCCGAATACTGTGACCGCGTCGCTGGCGACACGCGAGACGCTGCCTCGCCAATGATCTCCATGAGCCGCACGATCGCCAGGCTCAGCAACCGGTCGTCTTCAATCTCCTGGCTCGATTTTCCTGCGCCAAACCGAACCGCGTCCGTTGCATGATCGAGCATATGCCGCATCCGCACAGCATCTTCATGCAGCGACATAGTATTCCTCAGCCTCTGATAGAACCTCATCGCGGAAATAGGGACTGAGGAAGCCTGGTGTATTCAGATCCACTTCTCGTCCGAGAAGTTCAGCGAGTTCGTCTTGCATAGTGAAAAAGGCCAACCCAGGGACATGTCCCGTTTCGAACTCGACTAGCACGTCGATATCGCTCTCGTCGGTGAAGTCGTCGCGGAGGACGGAGCCGAACAGCGCGAAGCGGCGGATGTGATGCTTACGGCAGAAGGCTTCGATCTCTGCCTGTGGAATGTCGATCCGTGCTCGGGTCATCGTCGGCTCCTGTGGTTGGACGCACGCATTCATCGCTGTCATTGTAGCGTGGGGGTATGATCCGCTTCCGGCTCGGGAGCGTCGATGACGTAGTCGCGGATGCGGGGGGAGATAACGGCGACGACGCCGGCGAGGCAGATCGTCAGGAGTCCGCCGACGACGACGGCTGGCTGGATACCGATCAGCCGGGCGGTGACACCGACCTGGAAGTTCCCCAGTTCCGGGCCACCTCCGGAAAAGACCGAGTGGACGGCTGCGACTCTGCCACGCAGAGCATCCGGCGTCGCGAGTTGGCGGATCGTGTGACGGAATGTCATGCTGACGGTATCCGCAACGCCCGACATCGCCAGTGCCGCCAGTGCTATTGGGAAACTGGGTGCCAGTCCGAAGACGACTATCGAGGCGCCGTAGATCGCAACCGCGCCAAGGACCATCCGGCCCGGTCGGTGTGCGACGGGGAGCGCGGAGAGCACTAAGCCTCCGGCGACTGCGCCAGCCGCACTCGCTGAGTAGAGCAACCCCAGCCCCGATTCTCCGACGTCCAGGATTTCGTCGGCGAAGATCGGCATCAGCAACAGCGACGACGCGAAAAGGGTCGCCAGGAAGTCGAGCGCCATCAGCGAGAGGATGACCGGGTTGTGGCGCACAAAGCGCAATCCCTCGATCACCGTCTGAATGCCGCTACCGATGACGACAGGTGTTTTCGGTCGTAGCCGCATCGCCAGCAGTGCGCCGATCACGGCAGCAAACGAGGCGGCGTCCAGCCAGTAGGTCGCGCTCAGGCCGATTGTCGCGATCGCGACGCCACCGACGGCTGGCCCGACGACAGCGGCGATGTTGCGCGCCAGGATGTTGAGCGTTAGTGCTTGTGTCAGATGGTTGCGCGGCACGAGATTGGGGATCAGCGCGGCTCGGGCCGGGTCGTCGAAGGTACTGGCTGTCGCCGTCAGCAGCGTCAGGATGTAGATCAGTGCGACTGATGCGTTACCGGTCGCTGTCGCAATCGCGAGGATCGCCGAGAAGCCGCCCATCAACGCCTGGGTGATGAGAAGCACGCGGCGCCGGTCACGAGAGTCAGCGAAGGCGCCGCCGACGAGGGCAAAGGCAATGGTTGGGATGGCGCGGAACAGACCCAGCGCGCCGAGCTGCAGCGCCGAACCGGTCAGCAGATACAGGTGCCAGCCGATGGCAACCGTCTGCATATACGTGCCCATCGTCGAGATGAACTCGCCTGCCCAGAGCAGCCGGAAATCATAATGCCGGAGGGCGACGGTCGCGCGTTCGCGCCGTCGATCGTTTCTTGATTCGTCCATGCGCGAGCGCCCGCACTCCCCTCAAACGCGGTGTTGGGCCCTCGCTCACATGTCGATATCGATCGACAGGCAGTCGCGGTGAACAGCTGGGTCCACGATTGATGCTTGGCATTTTGTACCACAGAGTGGGGTTCGGGAAACGGGAGCCGGGATTCGGGATTCGGGGAAAGAGATCCGTTTGGAAACCTTGTCCGGTTCCCGAATCCCGAATCCCAAACCCCGAATCCCGTTTCCCTCTCACATCACGCCGGGCGGATGTTCTGGTTGAGGTGGAAGAGATTCTCTGGGTCGTACTCGCGCTTGACGCGGGCGAGCTTGTCGTAGTTGTCGCGGTAGGTGGCGCGAACCCGCTCCTGTCCTTCGTCGGCCATCATGAAGTTCACATAGGCGCCGCCGGAGGTATGCGGGTGCAGATCCTCCCAGTACGCCTGCATCCAGGCCATGTTCCGCTCCATGTTGCCGGGGTCGGCGTCGATCGCGACGATGTTGTGGACGTACTCAACATCACGGAAGTTATAGGCGGTTTCGTTCTTCTCGACGCGCTGAATCGCGCCAGTCTGCGGATAGAGGTGCATCGTCGATTGCAACGATGGCACGTTTGGTCCGTGCTTGGCGTGGATCGGGATCATCGCGTCGGTCAGCCGGGGGATATAGTCGGCTTTCCAGTAGTGCTGCAACCCCGGCGCGTAGATCGGATCGAACATCGTGTTGACGGCTGGCATCGGCATCGGTCCGGCCAGGTCAACAAGCGCCGGTGCGGCCTCACGCAGTGGCCGCAGGATTTTCTCACCCTGCTCGATCGGACCGTTGTAGCAGACCATGATCGTCGTCATCGGCACAAAGTGCAGGTGCTCGGGGATGAACGGCGCGGGTGGGCCCTGATGGAAGCTGAAGAAGGCGCTCATCTCGTCCGGCACATCGCGCATGAAGTCGCGGAACGTGTGCAGCAGGTGCTCAGTGTGCTTGACATCGTAGAAAATCGGCCCAGCAAGAACAGTGCTGACGGGGTGGAGCCTGAACTCGAACGACGTGACGACACCGAAGTTGCCGCCGCCGCCACGCAGCGCCCAGAAGAGGTCGGGGTGCTCGTCGGCACTGGCGGTCACGAGTTCACCTGAGGCGGTCACGACATCAGCCGAAAGCAGGTTGTCGCACGACAGGCCGAGGCTGCGCGAAAGGTGGCCGAAGCCGCCACCGAGCGTCAGCCCGCCAACGCCGGTTGTTCCGATGATGCCGGTTGGCGTCGCCAGGCCGAAGGCATGCGTCGCGTGGTCGACATCGCGCCAGAGCGCGCCTCCACCGACTTGCGCTGTCCGCCGGACAGGATCGACACGGACGTTGTTCATCCGCGACAAGTCGATTGTCAGTCCACCGTCGGCCATCGCGGCGCCGGAGACATTGTGGCCGCCGCCACGGATCGCGACATCGAGGCCCGCGGACCGGGCGAACGTCACCGCTGCGATGACATCGGCGGCATCGGCGCAGCGAGCGACGAGCGCGGGGCGCTTGTCGATCATCGCGTTGTAGAGCGTCCTTGCCTCGTCGTAGTTCATGTCGCCGGGCTGAATCACCTCGCCGTGGATCTGGCCGCGCAGGCCGTCGATCTGGTC
>JBGSWU010000243.1:0-3534 GCA_041751795.1 Thermomicrobiales bacterium | reverse complement strand
ACGGCGGGCTTTTTCGCTGGCGAAGCAAACCCCGCGCTTCTGTCGCTGGCTAAACGCCGTCGCCCGGCTTCAAAGAAGTAAAGGGGACGCCCCCACCGTCTTAGGGACACGTCCCCTTTGACGCCATCCCCTTTGCTGATTCCGTGGAGGTCCAGAGCCAATCGTCGTCAGCATTATGGCGTGCAGGCGCCCCATAGCCCCAGTCCTTCGTCACGGGCAGCGCGTTGGGCGGCGCGGAGTTGCTCCTCGTACTTCACGTCCGGTGGAAAGGTCGAGGCGTAGGCGAAGCCGTTGGCGACCAGCGCTTCATTGACGAAGATCCGTTCGCCGGCATCGATGACGTAGACGTAGCGCAGCAGCCGGTCGAATCGGTCGCGGTTACTCGTGTCGCGTTCCAGTTCGACGCGCTTCCCTTCGACCAGCCGCGCATTCTCAGCACTGGCCTCGCGCCCGAAGCACTCGACCGGCGTATTGGGCCGGACCGTTTCGGGCGTGTCGATCCCGAGGTAACGCAGTCGCTCTTCCCGCCCGTCGATCTCGACGATGATCGTGTCGCCATCGACGACCCGGACGACGCGGACGCTGTCATCGCTGGCACTCGGTGCCGTCGTCGGTGCCGTCGTCGGTTCGGTGATCGTCTCGATGTCGCAACCGGTTGCGAGAAGGGCAACCAGCGCCATCAGTACCAGTATTCGGCGTCGCATGCTGCTCCTGTGTAACCGACCGACATTCCCTGTCACCGCGTCGTAGGATTGAAGCGGACAATACGGGAGGATACCTGACATGACGACTCCGCATCCCGATCACATGCCGACCGACGCGCCGGATATCGAGGTGTTTGATCTTGATGGGCAGCGCATACTGCTCTCGAACCACTGGCAGGGTGGCCTGACGGCGCTCGTCTTCATGCGCCATGCTGGTTGCATCTTCTGCCGCGAACAGGTCCAGGAACTGCGTGACAATGCCGAGGCGCTGGAACGGGCCGGATTGTCGGTCGTCGTCTTGACGCCGGACCGGCCGTCGCGGGCCAGGAAGTTCGTTGAGGACTACAAGGTTCCGTTTCCGACGCTGACCGATCCCGAGCGGAACGCCTACCGCGCCTATGGGCTGATGGATGGCACGTTGGGTCAGCTGATCAACCCGAACATCGTCGCGCGTGGCGTTGGGGCGACGCTGAAGGGCAACATCCTCGGTCGCCCGACGAGCAGCCCACGGCAACTCCCCGGAACAGCGATCGTCGATGGAACTGGCCGGTTGCTCCACTTGCACCACGCCCGTGACGCGGCGGATCACCTGACGAGCGGCCAACTGATCGCCCTGGCGCGCAAACACGAGGCGTCTGCCGGGACGGACGTGCCGGTCGCCGCAGCGTAACGGACATCGTGTCGCTGCATTTCATTCGATGACGAACGCCCGACAACGGGTGGCGGCCACAGCCTTGCCCTCGTGCAGCTGCACTGGAGCAAGGTCGCCCGAACGATGAGAGCAGACAAAGGGAGCAGCATGGTTCATCGATGGCTGAAGCGCAACCGTCCGGGGAGCGCTGGTCGCGTGGCGTCAGTCCTCGTCATCGCCAGTGCGCTCGTTCTAGGAGCCTGCTCCGGGATCGATTCCAACGACCCAACGGCAACCGTTCCTGTTCCCACGGAAACCGCGACCGCAGAGCCGACACCGACCGCGACCGCGACGCTGGAACCGACGGCCACGCCAACGCTCGAACCAACCGCGACGGCGACTGCGACGGCAACAGCCACCGCGACGCTCGAACCAACGGCGACACCGACGCGACAACCATCGCCAACGCCGACAGTCGAGCCGACCGAAGTGCCACTCCCGACGGGTGGCGCTGAGTTGCGGGTGCTCGGAAAAGCGATCCGCGAGATCGTTGCTGGCGATGCCGAGGGCAAGGTGCTTTACGGGATGACGGCCGTCGGTATCTCACGATCCCGTGACGGTGGACGCACCTGGACGGCGTCCGGCGATCTTCAGGAAGGCCGGGTCGTTGCGGCCCTCAACAATCCCGAAGTCCTGTATGCCGGTGACTACGGCGTCTGCTCCCAGGGAACAACCGGGACGATGATGATGCGCTCGGTCGATGGTGGTTTCACTTGGGAAGAATTCGTTAACGGCATTGGGATCCGGCCACTGCTCGTCGAGGCCGGTCAGCAATCGACGGTCATCGGTTCCGACTGCGCGCTGCAAATCTCGACAAACGGCGGCCAGAACTTCAGCGTCTTCACCGAAACCGGTAATGCCGACATTTACGCCGCCGCCAGTTCCAGCCCCGACACCCTCGACGATCAGATCGTCGTCCTCGGTGTTGCCGAAGGCGGGACGGGGCGGCTCTTCCTCTACGATCTGAGCGGCCAGAAGCCGACCTTCGAGGGCGAACTGGCCGAGTTCTTCGGCCTGGGTGCTGTCGCCTGGTCGGGCGGTCGTATCGTTCTCGCAACGCCGGTTGGCATCGGTGTGTCGGACGACGACGGCGAAACTTGGACGTGGAGCCGCGACGGGCTTGAAGACGCGACCTACTCGGTCAACCCGCTCGAAGAGCCGGTCCCTGACGACGAGGCCGGAAAATCGCTCGGCTTCACTGTCGCAGCGATCCATCCCGACGATCCCGACCGAATCTGGGTTGGCGGCCAACTCGGCGCGTTCGTCAGCGACGACGGTGGCCAGACCTGGACACAACTCGGCGACAACTCACCGATCGACTCGCTCGTCGTCTCGATATCGACGAACCGCGTCTTCATCTCATCCGATGGTGGCACACGGGCGTGGGAGGCTGGCGAATAGCGCACAGAACCCGGGACATACGTACGTCTTCTGAACGGCAATCCGGTCGTATACTGTTGATAACAATGGTGGATCAGCGAGTGCTTCGTGTGACATTATTGGTTTGCGCGAAGACGTGAGAGGGAGCAGGATGATCCTGCAAGATCATGGACATCTGGAGCCCGAGCAACTCGCACGGGAACTCCTGCGACAATCCGAAGTGTTGAAGCAACATTCGGCCCGCATCGCGGCACTCGAAGCGCGAGTCGCGTTGGCTGAGCATCGGTATCACCTCGTGTCTCATCAGATACACGACGCGATCGACGCTGGAACGCTCGAAGAAACTCCTGACGTCTGCAACTGGATCCTCGATTATGATCTGCTGGAGCGGGCACGGTCGAATGCCGGCAGGCGATAGGCACGGCTGGAACAGCCTTGAAGGCTATCTCAACGCTCACCACGGGAATATGCGCGACGTGCAGGACACCTTCGTGGTTGTCGATGGCGTCGAGATTTTCGTGTCCGGACCAGAAGCGATACAGATAGAAGGTCGCCTCCATTGCAGAGGCAGCCTGTTTCTTGACGTACGCAAGACGCTTGAGATGGATGACCGCAGACGTGTGCGGACGGTTCTGTATTCCTATCACGCAGGTGTTTCTGGCGAACCCGAACGCACGATCTTTCGATATGACAACGCGCATCCGCATCCAAGTCATCCCGACGCACATCACAAGCATTGCTTTGACTTCCGAACGTGGA
>JBGSWU010000242.1:0-1871 GCA_041751795.1 Thermomicrobiales bacterium | reverse complement strand
GGTCGTGAGGACCGCGCAGTTCTAGTGGTTGTGTCCCAGCGGTTCCCAACGCCAGGCATCACCGGCGGCGATGACGTGTCCGAGACCGGGGAAGGTGGCGTGATAGGGCAGGGTGAGCAATTGCTGTCGAGCGGCCATCTCCAGCAGCGTTCGGCGCGTTTCGACGGTCTGTTCAGGATTCCAGTCGAAGCTGAAATACCATTCTGGGTGTGACAACTCGACTGGATGATGCCAAGCGTCTGCGACATGAAGCAGGCGCTGACCATCAGATTCGATCAGCAGCGCGACCTGGCCGGGCGTGTGTCCCGGCGCGGGAATCGCGCGGATGCCGGGGATAATCTCGACGTCAGTTTCGATACGGTCAAATCGGTCAGCGATTGACAACAAGTGCATTCGAGCGGATTCGCCTGGGTCGCTTGTCCAGTAATCCCAATCCAGTTGGCTGATGACGTACTGGGCGTTTGGGAACATCGGCACGCCGTTGCCGTGGGCGCATGCGTTGATGTGATCTCCGTGACCGTGGGTGATGATGACGGTATCGATGTCGTTGGCGTTGAGGCCGGTTTCGGGCAGACGTGGGATGAACTGGCCGAACGGTCCAGCGCTTCCTGCTCCGTCGCCAGTGTCAATGACGATGCGGTTTGCGCCAGTGTCGATGACGATGATGTTGATGCTGGCGACATTCGCGGGATCACCTGTCTCGGCAGTGTAGGCGGCAACAGCGGCCAGCGTTTCCTCGTCGGTCGCGTTGACGAAGCCGACCCGTTTTGGATCGTCGAGCGACCGTTGTCCATCGGACACGACCCAGCACCGAAACGATCCCAGTTGAAACTCGTGAACGTCGCTCATCGTTAGCCTGCCCTTCAATAGCAGCGGGATCGAGTTGGCTGAATGCTTCGCGCGATGGTTGCTGGAAACGGATCCGTGGCTATGTCTTCGTGTCCACGTCGAGTCGTTTTCCGTAGCGCTGGGCATTGTAGTCGTACAGCGATTCGGTGACGGCAGCCGGGTCGTCAAAGCCCTTCCAGCCGTCGCGAATCTCTGAGAGTTGGATCATGAACTCGACATCTCCATTGCGATAGTGACCGTAGAGCGACCAGCGTTCCTGACGTTCGAGAAGGGTGAAGTCGGTCGACAGATCGGCGTGCTTACGCAGGTGATGATACGCATGGTCGAGGCTGTCAACGACAAAGCCGATGTGGTGCCAGCGCGACGGCTGGCCGTCTGACATTGGAATACCGGGTCCCGTGTCGAACAGGAACAGGCTGGTCAATCCAGTCGTCAACACCGTCATGTGTGGGTCGTGCCGCATGATCTGCATCTGGAGCGCGTCGGTGAAGAATCGACATGCGCCTTCACGGTCGGCGACGTTGATGACGACGTGATCGATGCCAACGTTGCGCCAAGGGCCAGGGGTGCCGTCGATCGGTGTGAGCGTCGTTGTCAGAACAACGTCTTCACCATTGCCATAACCGCGGACGACTTCCCCGACGAACATGTCTGGATAAACCTCTTCGCCGGCCGGCCCTCGGAGGACCAGTCGCTGGCCGCGACGAATGTCTTCGGGAATAGCGTGGTGGATGCCGTCGTGGATAATCTCAAACTCTTTCAGCGTTGCCATGTATTCGCTTCCATCGACCGAGAACGTCACGGTGAATCGCGAATCGTGCTCGCTGTGCGTCGCTGTGTCCTGAACCTGCACCATGAAGGAATCACCTTTTCTGCGCGTCGTCTGCGTCTGACTGGATGCCGGGTGTCGATGGAATGAGCGTAGCAGATGGCCGTCGAAGTCGGCCAATTCGATGATTTGGGTTGCGTTGGTAGTGCGAGGATGCGGTGCAAGGGGGCAGGAGCGTCTGCGTTCTTCACGC
>JBGSWU010000241.1:0-2195 GCA_041751795.1 Thermomicrobiales bacterium | reverse complement strand
GTCCATGCATCGACCGACTGGTACGACGCAGCGCGGTACGTGAGCATGAACGACCGTAGGGTCGATGATGGATAAAAGTAATGGATTCTGCGTCTAGTCCATATTGAGTTTTAGTGGTGTCACGTGAACGTGTTCCGCCGCAGAAAGCCATGCGTGTCCAGCAGGCAGTTCAACGCAGATCGGATTCATCGAGCAGCGAAGACCGGTGAAGTGAAATGATCAGTTCTGTGACATCAGCATACGCTTGTTCAAAGGAGATGCCATGCACGTCGGCGATTATAGTGGCAATTTCCGTAGTCGTTCGATTCCCATCACAGAGGTCCAGCACCATCCGACCAGTCTGGTTGATGACAAACGATTCTCCCGTTTTTGGGTCGTAGATGACGAGTTCATCGTCGAGTTGGGAGACGGAGAGGTCAGCTCGGCGCTGGGGTTGCCGCAGATCGACATCGTCGAATGAACCTGTCATACTGCCCAAATAAGGCTTCCTTCACAGTTGTACCATCGACGCGGAAACCGCGTGACTCTCGGTGCGCATCGGATTCAAGATGCCGATTTGCGACCTTTCCCGCACACATTCCTGAGTGAACGGGCGAATGATACTGGATTATCAGCATATCGAAATTTCTGAAGGGAGTTGGCGCGGTGACGACACGAGCCCGCAAGCCAAGGAAAGTTCCGACAACAAATAACACAGCGTCAACATCCCCTCGCCCGAACCTGATCGCGTATGCTTTACAAGCCGAGCCGCAAATGCCGATTGTGCCTGCGACGCAGATCCGCGATTGGATCGACGCGACCGATCAGCAGTTTGCTCGACGTTGCTTGCCTCTGTTGATTGCCAACCAGGCTGGCTGGTTCGTGATGAACACCCACAAACTTCAGGTGACGTGGAATGGAAATGACGATCAGGATGCGCTGACGCTTGAATGGCTCGATGGGGAGCCACCCTATCCGGCGATGTCCCACTTTGGCCACGGTATCCTGACCTGGACAATCCCATATCTCTTCCGAACGCCGCCGGGCGTCCAGTTGCTGGCGCGTGGTCCGGCAAACTGGCCAAAAGACGGTGTAAGTCCGCTTGAGGGGCTCGTTGAAACTGACTGGTCGGTCGCAACCTTCACCATGAACTGGATCATGATGGCGGTTGACCATCCGGTCGAGTTCGAGGTCGGTGAGCCCATCTGTATGCTCGTTCCGCAACAGATCAGCTACCTTGAATCCATCGAGCCGAACATTCGCGACCTCGCGAGCGACCCGGACATGTACGATGCGTTCTCCGATTGGTCGAAGAGCCGCAGTCAGTACCTAGTTGACCTGAAGGTTCCAGACTCAGAGGCCGCGAAACAACGTTGGCAAAAGGATTATTTTCGCGGGAAGACCCCGTCTGGTGAGTCGGCTCCGGAGCACCGAACAAAACTCCGGCTCGCTGAATTTCGTTCCAATACAAAGCACTAATCCTTCTAACGATAAGATCACGCCATCCGTTTGTTTGCAGCGTGAATTCGCCGGTTGATGAGGAGACATGCCAGTACAGCAGCAACACAGGCGAAGCCAACTCCGACGACATCGAGCATCGTCACGGCATCCGTTCTTGTAATTTGCAGAACGACGCGGCCCTCATATTTCTGCTTGTCGAATAGTCGGCCCGGTCCACCAATGCATACGCTCGCGGCAACGAGATAGAGCGGCACAGTCAACCACAGAAGCAGGAAGATTCCTCGCTGGTTAATGCCCAACGCCACCCAGATCAACATGGCCAAGCCGACGACGACCGCGACGGCAGACACGCTCAACTGAGCCTTCAACACGAGAGTGATCTTCTTCAGTATGTGATGAAATCGTGGATCAAGCGCCGCCAGCAGCACGTGTGTTGACCTCATTAGCATTTGCCAACCTATGCCTACGCCTACGTCACCGAATGATATCCATCGTCGCTGTTGATCAGGATCACGTGCTCAAGTCACTTCGGATTCTCACCGTCTGATCCTCGGCTGATTTTGACGATCAGTAGCGCCGATGTCGGGAGCTTTGCCTTGGAAGGTGTCAGCCAAGTTCGGCACGATGACCCCGGCATCGATCAGCTTGCTGCTGGTCGGTGTCACCGGATCGTGGATGTCCCCAGCCGGGTTGGAGTGCTGCCCCTGCCCGGTCGCCGAGCGGTAGGCGGCAATCGTCTTGTAACCGTCCAACCC
>JBGSWU010000240.1:0-2157 GCA_041751795.1 Thermomicrobiales bacterium | reverse complement strand
GAGCCGATCATGCACCAATCGCATCCCGCATCGGTCATCTCCCCCAACGATCGATTGCTTTCCCTACTCCGTGCGAACGCTGAATCGATCGTTGGTTCGGCACCGGAACTCGCGTTATGTCCAGGTGCTACGGATGGCAGGTTCTGGAGGACACGCGGGGTTCCAACGGTGATCTACGGACCTGGGTCTCACGGCATGGCGGAGCCGGATGAGTTCATCGAAATCAGCGATTACCTCAACACGATCAGAGTACACGCGGCAACCGCTTGCGACTTCTTCAATCCGTGAGAGGGGGAACCATCTAGAAGCAGGCAAAGCGACACGGAGCACGGCCCAGTGAGACTCAACTGGTACCCAATGAGGATGTGGATGAAATGGGAGATATCATGAAGACGTCCGGCGGAGAAATAGAATCGTTACGATCTGATGTACTGGCCGGTCGAATCAATCGTCGGCAGCTGCTCGGACGCTCACTGGCGCTTGGGCTGACTGCTCCGGCTATTGCATCGCTTCTCGCAGCCTGTGGTGGTGAGGATGACGACGACACTGCCGATGCGACGACGCCTCCTACCGAGGCATCTGGCACATCGGTAACCCCGACTGTCGGCGACGCGGCGACCCCGTCGGCTGAAGAGACTGAGACATCCACGACGGCGGACTCGAGCACGCCGACCGCTGCGTCCGGCGGATCGTCGGGCCAAGGCCGCGGAGCGGGCGAGATCCTCCGACTGCTCTATTGGCAGGCAGCAACGAATCTGAATCCCCACTTCTCGCAGGGCAATCTCAACTCCGCACCAGCTGCGCTGGTGCTCGAACCACTCCTGGTCGTCGACGCTGATGGCAACCTGATTCCGGTTCTGGCAGCCGAAGCGCCAAGCGTTGAGAATGGCGGTGTGTCAGCCGACGGAAAGACGATCACCTACAAATTGCGTGAAGGAATCGTCTGGTCGGACGGAACGCCATTTACCGCCGAGGACGTGAAGTTCACCTGGGAGTGGGCGACGGACCCCGATGCAAACACCACTTCGCTGCCCGCATTCCTCAATATCGAATCGGTCGACATCGTTGACGAACTGACCGTGACGATCACGCTCATGGAAACCGATCCCGCCTGGTACAACGCCTTCTCGCGCGGTACCGGTCTTGGCGCTCAGGTTCTCCCGAAGCACCTGCTCGAAGACTATGTTGGCGAAAACGCCGCCAACGCGCCGTTCAACCTCGCACCAATCGGAACCGGGCCGTACAAGGTTTCCGAGTTCCGACCTGGTGATGTCGTGCTGTACGAGATCAACGAGAACTATCGCGAACCAGACAAGCCGTTCTTCAAGCAGGTCGAATTCAAGGGTGGTGGCGATGCAGCCGCTGCTGCTCGCGCGGTTCTCCAGACGGCTGAAGTTGATTACGCCCTGAACCTCCAGGTCGAGAAAGACATTCTCGAGAATCTGCTGGAGTCCGGGATTGGTGATCTCGTTATCGTCCCAAGCGGCAACGTCGAGCAGATCTTCATCAACTTCACCGATCCGAACAAGGAAGTCGATGGCGCTCGCTCCGAGCCATCAACGACGCATCCCTTCCTGACTGATCTCAAGGTACGACAAGCGTTGGCGCTGGCGTCCGACCGGGACACGATCGCTGCCGAGTTCTATGGTCCGGCCGGAGAAGCGACGCCGAACGTTGTCGTCGCGCCACAGAACTTCGTTTCGCCAAACACGAGCTATACATTCGATACCGACGAGGCTGCGGCCATGCTCGAAGAGGCAGGCTGGACGATGGACGGCAGCGTCCGAAAGCTGGATGGTCAGGCCCTTGAACTGGTGTACCAAACCACCGTCAATCCGCTGCGTCAGAAAACTCAGGAAGTCATCAAGGCTGGCTGGGAGGCGGCAGGTGCCAAGGTCGAACTGAAGTCGATTGATTCGTCCGTCTACTTCTCTACCGATGCTGGCAACCCGGACACCTGGGGCCACTTTTACACCGACGTCGAGATGGCAACGTTGACGACCAGCCCATATCCGATCGACCTAATGGCCTACTGGAACTCCAGCGACCCGTCCAAGGACATTGCCCAGAAATCGAATGGTTGGACCGGCACGAACCTGAATCGCTGGGTGAACGAGGAGTACAACGAGTACTACCAGCAGGCACGAACCGAACTCG
>JBGSWU010000239.1:0-3913 GCA_041751795.1 Thermomicrobiales bacterium | reverse complement strand
CCCGGTTGATGACGTCAGCCGGGAGGCGCTTCGAGTTGCGGCCCAGCATGCCGTACTTGACGGTGAAGTGGCTGATATGGCCGTCGGCGTTCAAGTCGACTTCATCGATCGAACCGAGATTCTTGCCGCTGGCACCGATGACCTTCATCCCGTTTTCGAGATGGATCTGCGGCTGGGCTGAACGCATCGGGTCAGCGTCTGCACCGGCAACGATGGAGTCAGTCGCGGAGTCGGTTGCCGTCTCGCTCTTCGTGATCATTCCACGCGGCACTTCGCCAAGAAGTTTCCCGCTGTCGTCAACAACTGGCAGGTGATCGAGATCGACATCGACACCCTTCAAATATGAGCGGACCTCATCGACCGACATCCCGGAGCGCAGAACCGGGAACTCGGTCTGCATGACATCGCGCACCAGTTCTGTGCCCTCATGGCGGGCAAGACCGCGCCACTGGATGACGCCAACTGGCCGGTTGTCGTCGACGACGATCAGCGATCGCGAAGTCTGCGATTCCATCCGCCGCTTCGCGACGGTGACCGTGTCATCCGGGGTAATCGTCTCGATACTGGGGGTAATCATGTCTCCGATTGAGGCTGATGCGACATTAACCATGTCTCGCGTCCTTTCCCGCCAATCCTGGCCGAACTCGATGACATTTTCGGCAGGTGGCATCTTGTTTCGCATGAACTCCTCAGCCATGCGACCGGGGGAGGAAACGCAAGCAATGTGCCATTGAAAACAGAACGCACGGCAAGGTTTGATCCTTACCGTGCGTTCTGCGATCGGCTATTCCTGACTCAGTTGTCATGCCTCAGCGCAGTCGGATCGTTGACCTTTTCGCGGAAGTAGGAACGCAGTTCGGCTTCCTTGGCCTGCCGGGCTTCTTCACCGGCAATCTTGGCGCGTTCCCAGCGCTCCTTGAGCGATTCCTTCGGTTCAGCGGTTGAATCAACAAATCCAACAGATTCAACGACTTCACGCTCCATGATCTTGGAGATCGCGAAACCAACGCCAGCGCCGAGCATCGATCCGACAACTGTTTTCGTCCCGTTGTTCAAGACGCCTCCTCCTGTGAATGTCGCGGGTTAGTCCCGCGTGCGAATATGTGGGAGCGCGAGCAGAATGGCGACAATCGCTGTCAGCGCACCAATCAGGATGCCGGCCGTTTGTCCGGTGATCAATGGCTGGACATCTCCGTCGGTCGATCCAGCGAAGATTGCGATTCTCGAATGCTCGATGCTGGCCTTGTCGCTCGACAGAAAGATCGCTGAACTATGAGACAGCCGCGCCTCGCTCGTTACGATCTGGATGGCGCTCGAGTTCAGCAGGACCGCGTTGTCACTTGAAAGCGCCACGCTGCCGGACCGATCCATCTGGACCGACTTTGCGTCGATCGTCCGTGATCCCGACCGCTCCATCGTGACGCGATCGGCGGTGATCTCCTCCGACCCCGAGCGGTTCATCAAGACCGTCGTCGCGGTGACGGCACTGAGGTTCGCTCCGGTCGCCTCGGTTGCAGGAACCTGTTCGCGAGTACCGGGGCGCTTGAACAGCGTTTCACGAATCGTCCCGGCCAGTGACCCGCGATTCTGCGATTCCCCAGAAGACGAGTGCTGGGCGCTGGGCTGGGCGGCCTCACTGGGGTTAACGTCTTCAGCGGCGACATCTACGACCTCGCCGGTCCTGGTTTCCGTGTCATCACCTGGTTCAATCGGCTGCAGGTCTTTCTCGTCGCTCATCACCAATCCCCTGCGCCAGTGTCGCGGCGGTGTTGCCCGGACAAAGACAATACAATGCGATGGTTCATACACATGAACCATCGCATCTTACGAACCAGTGCAGCGTCCGTCAACGACGCCGGAAGTCGCTATACGTCTAAATTGCTACTTACAAATGTCGTCGGTGATCCAATGTCAACATTGATGTCGGCATCGCCGTCGTCACCGAGGAAAAGGAAATACACGGCAAAGAATGCGAGAAGAACGAGGATAACGATCGCGACGACAGCGACAGCGTTGACACCGCTACCACCCCGGTCGCCTCCTGGATCGACATTAATCTGTGACACGTTTCATACCTCCTGATAATTGACTACACCTGAATCCGCTTCATCCGGGAAGCTGCCAGGAACAGCCTGTTTGCGGCATCGGAGAGGCAAGTACCGTGCCACCTAAAACACGACATGCACTTCACGACCCATGTACGCAGTGAATCAGTTGGCAACGGAGGGGCCGCCATGCGCGGTATCCTTGACACAACATAGCAACGCTTTTTTGACAACATCGGCCCATGACGTGCCGTGAAGGAGGAACTCAACACTATGGCCCGACCGCGAATGAGGGCTATCCCGCTTGGTGGTATCGGCGAAGTCGGTAAAAACATGATGGTTGTCGAATACCGCGGCGACATGGTCATGATCGATTCCGGCACCAAGTTTCCCGAAGAAGAAATGCGCGGAATCGATCTCATTATCCCGGACATCTCCTATGTCATCGAGAACATCCAGCGCTTCAGGGCCATCCTGATTACTCACGGCCATGAAGACCATATCGGCTCACTTCCCTATGTCCTTCCGCAACTCGAGCGCATCGCACCGATCCCCATCTATGGATCGCCGCTTGCGCTCGCGTTTGCGCGTTCACGTCTCGATGAGGCGCGCAACGCACACCTGGCCGATTTCATGCCGATCGAGCCGGGTATCACCTACAACGTCGGGCAGCATATGGAGGTCGAGTTCATCCCGGTTACCCACTCGATCCCCGGGTCGATGGCGATCACGATCAAGACGCCGGTCGGACGGATGATCCACACAGGTGACTTCAAGTTCGACCCGACTCCACCGCTCGGTCCGAAAACGGACGAGGCTCGCCTGCGCCAACTCGGCGACGAGGGCGTCCTGGCGCTCTTTTCAGACACGGTCCGGATCGAACGTAAGGAGGCGACTCCAAGTGAGTCGACTGTCTCCGCAACGCTGGATCGCATCATCGGCAATGCACCGGGTCGGGTTATCCTGACCTCGTTCGCGTCAAATATCCTTCGGCTGGAGCAGACGATTCAGGTCGGTGCCCGGCATGGTCGGAAGATCGGCGTCGTTGGCCGCAGCATGGAGCAGTCGGTCAAGGTCGCGATGGACCTCGGATACATCCAGCCGCCGGTCGGCTCAATGCTGCCATCCGACGAGGTCATCAAGCTGCCAAAGGACCAGGTCCTGATCCTGACGACCGGTTCACAGGGTGAGGCGTCGGCAGCGCTGGCGAGAATGGCCAGCGGCGACCATCCACTGCTGCGAATCCAGGAAGGTGACACCGTCATCCTTTCGGCGACACCAGTGCCTGGAAACGAAGAAACGGTCGCCCAGACGATCGACAACCTCTTCAAGCGAGGCGCAACGGTCTGCTACTCGGCGATCGAGCCGAGCATCCACGTTTCCGGCCACGGTGGTGCTGATGAACTGAAGCAGATGATCGAACTGGTCAGGCCAACCTTCAGCATCCCGATTCACGGTGAGCATCGCCACCTGCATCTGTATCGGCAGCTGGCGATCGATACTGGTATTCCGGCAGAGAACACGATGATCCCGGAGTCCGGCGTCCCGATCTCGTTTTCGCGCGCCGACATGCGCAAGGAACCCGCTGTTGCGTATGGCGCGGTGCTCGTCGATGGGCTGGGCAATGACCGCTACCGGAATGTTGTTCTACGCCACCGCGATCAACTCGCCAACACCCAGGTCATCATCGCGACTGTCGTCGTCGATCTGGAGCGAGGCATTCTGATTGCAGGACCGGAACTGACCGGCAAGGGATTCGATGATGAGGACAGTCGAGATCTGATCAGCGGGGCGGAACGTGAACTGAAGAACTACCTGGACCGCCAGCTCCGCAAGGGTGGCATGTCCTACGGCTATCTCGTTTCACG
>JBGSWU010000238.1:0-7369 GCA_041751795.1 Thermomicrobiales bacterium | reverse complement strand
CAGCCCCTCGGCGATCGCGGCTTCCATCATTGAGACGATCCGAGGATCATCGAGTAGCTCACCGTTGCGTAGGCCAGTCAGCGCAGTCAGGGGGTTGATCGCCACATTGCAGATCAGTTTCGCCCAGATCGCGGAATGGACGTTGGTTGCGATATCGGTGTCGAAGCCAGCCTTTTGAAGGGCAGTTCGGATTGGACCAAGTTGAAAGCGTGGCGTCGCGGTGATCGCGGGATCGCCGATAACCGTCGGTCCCTTTCCGGTGTGACGAATGCGACCAGGACCGAGGACGGCTGATCCATGGGCGGTTGTTCCCAAGAGAATGCGATGGTGGCCTGGCAGTGCCTGGCGCATCTGTTCCAGGTTGCCGAGACCGTTCTGGAGCGACAGAACGAATGTCTCCGGATTGAGCCTGCCGTTGAAGATGCGGAGTGACTCGAGTGTGTCGTAGCCTTTCACGAGGACGAGAATCAATTCGGCCTCAACGATGTCCCTCAGGGGTTGATCGGTCGCGTTGACTCGATAGCGAACGACGGTGTTATCCAGCCCTTCGATGCTGAGTCCAATGCGCTCGATCGCTGCGACATGCTCGCTCCAGATGTCGTAGAGGAGGACGTCGTTCCCAGCAGCGGCCAGTTTGCCGCCAAACAGTCCGCCGATTGCCCCTGCGCCGATGACGACTATGCGCATGTGTTCGCGCCCCGTTCCATCACTTCAAAATAGCGTAATGCCGCAGCGATGTACGTGCGAGCGTAGCGCACGACGTCGTCCAGATCGACGTATTCGTCGGCCTGGTGGGGGAGCGTCGTAATCCCTGGCCCATAGGTGACGAGCGGTACTCGTGTCGCAGCCCAGAAAATCGTGCCGTCTGTTGACCCAGGAACGCCACCAAATGGTGGAGGCTGGCCGGTTTCGGCCAGATGGGCGTCGATGACCGCTCGAACGATGGGATCGCCCGGATCGGTTTCGGTCGCTGGACGATTATCGACAACCTCGATCTGGTGCGTCACGCCATCAATCCGCGATGCGGCTGCGGCGATGGCTAACATGATTCGCTCGATCAATGCGTTATGGTCGTTAGCGGGTGTCGTCCGGATATCGAACAGGAGTTCAGCGGTGGCAGGGATAACGTTTCCCTGCTCGCGCTCACCAGCCAGTGCGATGGTAGGCGTCATGTAGAACCTGCCGAGAAGTGAATGGGGGGCATCTTCAACCTGGATGGTACGCTCCAGCGCCCGACAGTCGCTGATAATCTCGCCGAGCGCAGAAATCGGGTTCACGCCTTCCTCAGGCATCGCACCATGCGCCATTCGTCCGGTTAACGTCACGCGGATGCGAATGGCGCCCTTTTGGGCGATGCAAACGCGATCACCCTCTGGTTCACAGATAATCGCGGCGCTCACTCCGTCGAGTTCACCATCGGCCACGAACCCTTTCGCACCGCGCATCAACCCCTCTTCGTCGGCGAGGATCGCCAACCGAATTGTTCCGGCATAATCTCTGCCGGATGCGTTGAGCGCGTGAGCGGCAAAGAGCATCGCTGCCAGACCGCCCTTCATGTCACATGCGCCACGCCCGTACAATCGCCCGTCGCGGATGTCGCCTGCGAACGGATTGACCGTCCAGGCGGCACGATCGCCAGCCGTCACAACATCGGTGTGTCCTTCGAAGACGACGATCGGTCCTGGTCGCTGGCCAACGATGTCGACGACGATGTTAGGGCGGTCGGGCGCTACGTCGCGGGTTCGATAGTCGATGCCCCAGTCGTCAAGCAGAGACGCAACGAGATTCGCGGCGTCGCGTTCGTTTCCGTTCGGAACGGTGGGGTCGAACACGCTCGGAATGCGAACCAGCGCCTGGAGAGCGTCGAGCAGACCACGCTCGTCGAGCAGGGCCTGCGTCGCGGAAATGCGCTGTTCGAGCGTTGGCGGATTGATTCCTGTTCCCAAGCGGACACCCTTCACATTATCAACACCGGGTGGGACGCCGCGCATATCGTAGCATGCGATTCGTGCCGGACTTTTGGTGCCACGTGTACCATTGAGTCAGGAGACCACGTCTCCGCATGCCATCGTATTTTCAGTAGTGACAGGTCACCGCGTGTCGTTTCAGCAGCATCACGATTTCGATAATCTAACGCGCGCCGACGCCGAGGCGATTGGCGTTCCCGGGCAGCGACGATTCAGGATGGTCTTCGGGGACGAACTGGATGCCGTCATCCTCTGGATGGAAAAGCAGCAGTTACAGGCGCTTGGCATGGCATTCGAGCAGATGCTGGCTCAACTTCGAGCCGCAGGCGTCGCGGAAGCGAGCGTTCTCGACATCGAGCCATCTCCTGCCGGGCCTGTTCCATCAGGGACGCCGGAATACACCGTCGGCAAACTTGCGGTCGGGTTTGACGAGGAACATGTCCGCGTCATTATCCTCATCCACGATATCGAGTCGGAAGAAGACGCCAGCCCAACCTTTTCAGGACGGCTGGACCTCCAACGAGCCGCAACACTGGCGAAACAGATCGAAACGGTGGTCGCCGCCGGTCGTCCAACGTGTCCCCGATGTAGCGCGCCGATTGGGCCAAACGGTCATGTCTGTCCACACGATAACGGACATTTCCCGCTGAATGCGTAGCGCTACTGTGCACTCCCGCGTCACCGAATTGGTATCGCAGCACTGTCGTGCTACAGATACTCCGGGTGTTGGGGTCGCCGTCACAATCGATGGCAAGATGGCGCTTGCGGGTGGCATCGGATCGCGTGATTTGCGGGGCCACGAACCGCTACCGGATGACGCACGCTTTTACATCTACAGCATCACGAAAACGCTGCTGGCGGCGCTCACGCTGCAACTCGTCGAGCGCGACAGGATCGGCCTGGATCTTCCGGTGCAAGAGTATCTGACGGACTATCCGCTGACGACACCGATGACGGTGCGGCAGGTGTTGAATCACACGGCAGGTCTGCCGGACTATGGAGGGATGCCGGAATACTCGGCGGCCGTGCGGGCGAATCCGGAACGTGCCTGGTCGTCAGATGATTTTCTCGAACGGACACTCGTTCGCGGACTCCAGTTCCCTCCCGGTGACCGATGGAGCTACTCGAACATCGGTTATCTGACGATCAAGCTGCTGGTTGAGCGGGTGACGAACCTGACGTTGCGCGACCTGGTTTCCCGGCAGATCGTCGAACCGCTCGGGCTGGTCGCAACGACCGTGGCCGAGACGCTGGACGACACGGGTGGACTGACGCCGGGATTCAGCGGCTGGATCGATCCGGATGGGCCAGTCGTGGACGTGTCGCCTCGATATCATCCTGGCTGGGTGTCGCATGGCGTCGTCATCTCGACTGCACCCGAACTGGCGCAAATCATCGACGCACTCTTCGATGGTGGGTTGGTGGCTCCTGACCTGTTGCCGCAGATGCTGGCGCCAGTTCGCGTCCCTTTTGACCACCCGCTGTTCAGTGAGCCGTCGTACGGATTGGGCATGATGATCGATCCAGGATCGGTCTACGGCGTCGTTGCTGGACATGGTGGCGGCGGACCGGGATACTCGACGGGCACGTTGCACTTCCCAGATGTCGGTGGACGGCGAATAACGACGGTTGCGCTGGCAAACAGCGATCGCGGAGATGTCGGGTTGGCGATTGCCTCTGGGTTGGCAAATGCCCTCGCAGAATCCAGCGAGAATTCCGCATCCTGACGAAGAAGAGAAGAACGAAGAACGCCGTCTGGCTAGTGCCAGACGGCGTGTTTGTGTCCTGCCGTGCGACTAGAACGAAACGCGGTAGTTCGGCGCTTCCTTCGTGATGACGACGTCGTGCGGGTGGCTTTCGCGCAGTCCCGCGGAGGTAATGCGGACGAAGCGTGCGTTGGTCTTGAGATCCTCGATCGTCGCAGCGCCACAGTAACCCATCGCTGAGCGAAGGCCGCCAACGAGCTGGTAGACGACGTTGGAGGTCTGACCCTTGTATGCGACGCGCCCTTCGATACCCTCTGGGACGAACTTGGCGAGACTGTCGACGTCCTGCTGGAAGTAGCGATCCTTCGAGAACGAGCGCGTCTTCATTGCGCCGATCGAACCCATTCCGCGATATTCCTTGTAGCGTTCGCCCTGGTAGAGGATGACTTCACCGGGGCTTTCATCGGTGCCAGCGAAGAGGCCACCAAGCATCACACAATCGGCCCCGGCGGCAATCGCCTTGGCGATGTCACCGGAATACTGAATCCCGCCGTCAGCGATGACTGGGATGCCAGTCTGCTTCGCGACGCGCGCGCAATCCATGACGGCTGAGATCTGCGGAACGCCGATTCCGGCGACGACCCGCGTCGTACAGATCGAGCCGGGGCCAACGCCAACCTTGACGGCGTCCGCACCGACCTCGATGAGTGCATCGGTGGCGTCACCCGTCGCGACATTGCCAGCGATCACCTCGACGTTCCACGTGCGCTTCACCTGCTGAACCATGCGGAGGACGTCGCGGGAGTGGCCGTGCGCGGTGTCAACGATGATGACGTCAACATTGGCGGCAATGAGTGCTTCGCAGCGCGCCATCGCCTCGGGTCCGACGCCAACTGCCGCGGCGACCCGCAGGCGTCCCTGCTCATCGGTCGTCGCGTTTGGATACTGGATTTTCTTCTGGATGTCCTTGACGGTGATCAAGCCCTTGAGATAGCCGTGATCGTCAACGACCGGCAACTTCTCAACCTTGTACTTGTGAAGAATCTCTTTTGCCTGGTCGAGCGTCGTCCCAACCGGAACGGTAATCAAATTTTCGCTGGTCATAAACGAGCGAATCGGTTGGTCGAGGTCATCCTCGAAACGGAGGTCACGGTTGGTCAGAATCCCGACCAGCTTGCCGTCAGGCGTCGTGATCGGCACGCCGGAAATGCGATAGCGCCCCATAACTGCTTCAGCGTCGGCCAGCATGTCGTCCGGGCCGAGCGTGACTGGCTCGACGATCATGCCTGATTCAGAGCGCTTAACCTTGTCGACTTCGGCGACCTGATCCTCGATCGAGAGGTTACGGTGAATGACACCAATGCCACCTTCGCGCGATAGCGCAATCGCCATCCGCGCTTCAGTCACGGTGTCCATCGGCGACGAGACAATCGGGATCTTTAAGCGGATATTCGGGGTAAACCACGCGCTCGTATCGGCCTGGCTTGGCATGAGACCCGATTCGGCTGGCAGGAGCAGAACATCGTCAAACGTCAAACCGGTACCGATCACTTTGTCACTGACAATACCATCAGCGCCATAGCTTTCTGCACCGGCGATCTTCTGCGCCTGCGGGTCTCCAAGAATGCTCACTCTTTGCCTCCTTCATGGCTGTCAACACTCAGCGTGTTTCGATGCTGGTGAATCAATAAACCCGACATTGCAGATTCTGAATTTCGAACATTCGCCCGATATTTCGCCATGACTACGCCGTCCGCCTGTCTACCTCTGACGGCGGATCATTTTCCAGGCCAAGCCGCTGAATCACTTCTGCGCCGAGCAGCCGATAGGCCTCGGCTCCGCGTGACGCAGGGTCGTACTCAAAGATCGACATACCGTGTGAGGGTGCTTCGGCAAGCCGCACCGAGCGAGGGATCAGCGCATTGAACATCCGGCGCGGATTCAGCCGGTGGACATCTTTGACGACATCGACCGCGAGCCGGGTGCGCGAGTCGAACATCGTCATCACAAGTCCAAGGATCCGCAGCGATGGGTTCAGCCGCTGCTGGACGAGTTCGATTGTGTTGAAGATCTCTGCCAGTCCCTCAAGGGCGAGATATTCGGACTGGACCGGAATAATGACTCCGTCAGCGGCTGTCAGGCCATTGAGCGTCAGCAACCCCATAGACGGCGGACAGTCGATCACTGTCACGTCATAACGCTGCTTGACCGATTCCAACGCCCGGTCGAGCCGGTGGTGCGGGCGAGTCAGATCGTTGAGTTCTTTCTCGGCCCCGGCCAGTTCCTTGTTCGCGGCGAGGAGATCGAGTTCCGGCCTGACCATCCGCAAGGCTGACGACTCGACCGACACGTCGTTGAGCAGGACATCGTAGGTCGATGCCTGCAATGCCCGCTTTTCGATGCCGAGTGAACTCGTTGCATTACCTTGTGGATCGAGATCGATCAGAAGGGTCCGGTAGCCGGAGGAGGCAAGATAGCAGGCCAGATTGATAGCCGTCGTCGTCTTCCCGACGCCACCTTTCTGATTTGCCAATGCGATCACGTTCCCCAAGCACTGCTCCTGCCGAGCGCCGGTCGCGTTCTGTCGTACCGCGGGTTCTCCATGTAACAAACGAACGATCCGGGAACCGAACGTACACGTCGCCCCCTGGCGAATCGTGATCTGTAATTCTAGCAGACTCGGACGCACAGTCCGTAAAGAAAAATTGTTGATGGCCGGCTCGTTTCCACGAACCGGCCATTATTCAGGAACGCGCTTTACGTGATCGATTCAGGAGGTCGCGAGTTCGGCGTAGACCACGAGCCGCTTGTCGTACTGGCGAACGGAGCGGTCGAACGCACCATCGCAGGTGATGAGGTTGAGGTGCGGACGAATCGAGGTGCCGAAGATGCGGTCGAGTGGGGCATCGTCCGCGAAATAGACCTCTTTTGTGGTGACGACGAACCGGAATTCCTGGCCATCAGCGGTGATCGTGAAGATTTCGTCGCCGGGGTTGAGATCTTCGAGTTTGAAGAACACAGCCGGGCCTGTCGTCGAATCCAGATGCCCGGCGATGACGGAGTTGCCCGGTGTGCCTGGCGGTGCGCCTAATTCGTACCACGCCACATCCGTGTAGTTCGATGGAACCGCCATCCGGCCTTCATCGTCGGTACCGACCCACTGGACAGCAGTGTCGATGCCCAACGCTGGGATCCGCAGGTGGACGGGTGGCGGAGTCTTCTCGATCGGGCGTGGCGTTGGAAGGACCGGTGGTTCGGGAATCGTTGTCGGTTGGCCCGACTGAGAAGCAGGTGTTGCTGTAGGAATCGTCGAACTGCCTGTCGGCTGCTTGTTCGTTGTCGACGATGAGCCACTCGTCGCTGTTCGGGTCATTGCCGCTGCAGATGACGTGTCCTGTTGGGAAGCAGCAGTTGCGGTGACGACGGGTGATGCACCATTGGCCGCTGCCGGATCGATCTGTGATGTCGTTTGCGAGTTACCACAGGCTGCGGCAAAAACGCTAAGGACGACGGCGAGGATAATGGTATTCGTTTTGTGGCGTATTCGAATCACGGGTGGGGTTCCAATATCACGCTGGGATGAAAAACTGCGCCAGGATGAGGATAACACCCATCCCAGCGCATTGGACAGGACGTGATTAGCGGATGTCGAGCTGACCGCCGCCACCGATGCGGCTGCGGGACATGCCGCCGCCG
>JBGSWU010000237.1:0-4987 GCA_041751795.1 Thermomicrobiales bacterium | reverse complement strand
CCCCTTTCAAACCGTCCAATAGCTGTGGGTTCGTCAGAGCTCTGCCCGAAAACCCTGAATTGACTAACTGGGACAGGAACAAAATTGAGACTCCCATGACGACCGACGCCACGACGCCGGTGTAAGGTCGCGGTGGTGTTTTCAGTTTCGGGAAGACCTGGGGAAGATCAGGGGCAATCATCTGGTAGACCGGCTCACGCTGCGACAAGTCTTTCAGCCGAACTTCGTCGAGCATCCGGAGAGAAATGTCATCTGCCAGTCTGCTGCTGTCGAGTCCGCTCTCGGAGGCGTGAGACAAGAGCACCTGTCCACCATGACCTGTTGATAACAACCGCGCCACACGGTTAACAGGCGGCCCGAAATAATCGCCGTCGCGAAATTCCGGCTCTCCGGTGTTCAGCGCCATTCGGACGCGGATTGGCCCGGTTTCACCCCATTCAGTAGCTCCGAGCGCACGTTGGGCGTCGAGCGCTGCATTTAACCCGTCTGACGGAGAAGGGAACGCCGCACAGAACGCATCCCCGATGGTCTTGAACACATACCCTTGATGGGCAGCAATCGCCTCGCGCATGATCGTGTCATGTCGCGCCAGATTGACGGCCATCGTGTCCGGGAAGCGCTCCCAGAGTTTCGTACTTCCCTGAATATCGGTAAACAGAAAAGTTACGAAACCTGTCGGCGGTGGATTCTCTCGCCGCGGTTGCGGTGATGCGTCCGACTCACTCATCAATGTAGCCGCTCCTTCGACACCGATGTCGCGGTCTGGACTCTACCTCCCAAACCACGCGTCGCCGTCGGCATCTCTGACAGTTATGGCCTGTACGAAAGAATAGGATACAAGCATCAGCGCTCCGATTACATAGTGAATCGGCAATGACGATTTGAATTGTTACGTGAACTGAAATGGGTGGCTCGAGCGCCGTGCTCGGACATTGAAGGTACTAGCTCCAGTCGACCACCTGAAAGACCTCGTGTATCGGAGAAGCAGTCAAAAATCCGCTCCGGCGGACGCGGTAGGCCTGGGCGTGAATCTCGTCATCGGTCATGAGAATCGACCGCCGGGATTCCCATATGCCGATCACAACCAGCTTCAACAGCGTGCGATTCGCGAGCATCATCGAACCCTGGTGTGCAGGATTCTCGCCCTCGTCTTCAACGATTGGCGTCAGCATCGCAATGGCATCATCCCAGTGCTCAGGCAGAACATGACCAACGGTGACCCGCGCCCAGTTGCGCTGATGCCCTGCCTCCGGTGATATGCGACGAAACGTTGAAACGGCAACCTCATGCGCCTCGCGTACCATCGATCCAGTGATCATGTGCCCATAGCTGGAGAGATCCTGGACGTAATCGACTCGCAGACCGCTGGCGTCACGAGCTTGAGCGCTGTCCCAAAGCGACATCATCAACACTTTTCCGGTTGAGCGCTGTGCCATCGCGATCGTTGCGAGATATCCGGGCCAACTCTGGATCATCGGCACCGTGCCAGCCCGGTAGCGTTCGAGCGCTGCGGGTATCGACTCCGGTCCAAATCCGATCGCGTTGAGCCGGGCATACATCATGGAGGGTTGCCGGTCCAATTATCATTCCTGTTTCAAAACGATCGCTCAGTTTTCCTCAACACCGGGAGGATGATATCCGCGCCGTGGAGGATGTGCGTGCCCGAAACCGCCATGGTTGTGCCAGACCGGGCGGACATCATGCGGATCGGCTTTGAACAGGAACTTTGGCGCGGTATAGATTCGTCGCGCTGCCTGTCCACAAAACGGACACTCCGCCGGTTCGCCAGCCTCATCAACGGGCCGTTCGATGTCAAACGCCTGCTCGCACGCATCACACTTGTAATCGTACCGTCGCACGAATGTCCCTTTCTGAACCCGTCAATTCCATCAACCATCCTACCCGATTCACGCCCTTTGCCGTTGTCCCCCGGTAGACATCACAGTTGATACCCAGTATCATAAACAGGCACGTATGGTCACGATGATTTGATGAGCATGGCTTCCGCTGGAACAGGTCGACGTCTTCAAATGAGTGAGCAGCGACACGGGATCGAACCACTGGTTCATGTGAACGATATCGCAGCGACGTACGGAGACCGGGTTGCCTTGGACGGCGTATCGCTCGACCTGTACGCTGGCGAAGTCGTCAGCCTTGTTGGCCCAAATGGCGCGGGTAAAAGCACACTCCTGAAAATCATCGCAGGCGTTGTCCGTCCCACTCGCGGGAACGTGTCATTCAGCGCCGAACTCGGTGATGAGCCACGCCACCAGGTCATCTACGTGCCACAGCGCGACCGGATTGATTGGACATTGCCCGCAAGCGTTCGCGACCTCGTGCTTATGGGTGCTTACAACGATGCAAGTCGCTGGAAACCACTCAGCCGCCAACTCAAACACTCGGCGGAGAACGCACTTGAGATCGTCAAGATGCAGCAGCATCTGAATACGCAGATCGGTCGGCTATCGGGTGGTCAGCAGCAACGGGTGATTCTCGCTCGGGCCCTGATTCGACCTGCGTCGGTCTATTTGCTTGACGAGCCTTTCACGGGCGTCGATGCTCCGACCGAAGCCATGTTCGAGCAGGTCATCGACGACCTGCGTCGTAATGGTGCCTGCGTCGCGCTCGCAACCCACAACCTCGATTGCGCCCGGGACACCAGCAACCGTATTTGCATGTTGAATCGCCGAATCGTTGCACTTGGCCCGCCACACGAAACGCTCGTTCCGGTCAACATAGCCGTAGCGTTCGGCGACATTTCCGCGCTCCACATCCACGGCGTCACCGGACATTCCCATGTGCATTCGGTCGGCGAAGCTCCTGCTGGCACCAATGGCTGACGTAGCGTTGATCGACTGGCTCTCCCGACCATGGGAGCGCATGTTCATGCAGCATGCATTCCTGGCAATCATCATCGTCGGCATCGTCTGCGGTGTCATCGGTTGCTTCGTCGTTCTGCGCGGAATGGCGTTCGTTGGTGACGCATTCGCACATGCCGTGTTCCCAGGCATCGTCATCGCATTCCTGCTCGGCGGCAGCATATTCATTGGCGCTCTTCTCGCGGCGGTCGTCGTCTCACTGCTGATCGGCTGGCTGAGTCAGACCGAGCGCCTGCGCGAGGACACCGCGATCGGTGTGATGTTCGCCGGTGCATTCGCCGTTGGAATCGCGCTCATCAGCACGACGCAGTCGTATACCCGTGATCTGACGTCGTTTCTCCTCGGAAACATTCTCGGAGTGTCCCGATCAGATCTGCTGCTGACGTTCGCGATTGGTGCGTTTGTGCTAATCGTCCTCGCCGTGTTTCGGCGCGAATTGGTGTTGATCACATTCGACCGAACGCTAGCCTCGTCGCTGGGTGTTCACCTCTGGCGGTACGATCAGCTGTTTCTCGTTCTGCTGGCGCTGGCGATCGTGACTGCGCTCCAGACGGTCGGCAACATTCTCGTCCTGGCCATGCTCGTCACCCCAGCTGCAACCGCTCGGCTGATCACCGACCGACTGCCTCGAATGCTCGTCCTCTCTGCCGCAATCGGCGCGTTCTCCGGCGTTGGAGGACTTTACCTGTCCTATTACCGCAATGTCGCATCTGGTGCCGCAGTCGTTCTCGTCGCCACTGCGGTCTTCTTCGTTGTCTGGAGTGCCGTCAACCTCCGCCAACCGCTTCGCCGAGCCTCGCAACGACGCGCGATGGCGGCATCTGGCACCGAGGCGACAAGCCGTTCGTAGCACGCGCAATCACTCCCAGCGTCGTCCGCTCCGGAACGTAAGATGAAGCTTTCCAGGAGATCGTTTAATCACTCGCTTCGGCGAGTTCGCGTCGGCGGTCCTCGACGGCCGTGAGGAGCCGTCGGCGCTTCAGTCGCAGCGTCGCGATTTCGCGGCGCAGGCGGTCTTCCTCGCGTTTGATGTACCGGGTGAGCTCGGCCTTCGGTCGGCGGATCATCTTGCCAAACGCGCTCTGCTTCAACGCATCGAGTTGCCGCATCAGTTCACTCTGCTTGACATCGCGTTCCGCAACGCGGGCCTTCAACGTCGAAATCGTCCGGACGTCTGAGGTGTCCTGAGGTTTCGACCAGATCTCCAGCAGGCGGTTGAGTTGATCGACATCGCGTGCCTCGTTGGCGGCGTTCGCCATCCGCATCACTGCCTCACGCCGCGTGCGCTCGGACGGATCAGTCGCGAGGTCGGGATGAATTAACCGTGCCAGCGCCCGGTACAACTGGCGCAGGGTAATGTCCTCGTCACCTGCCGGTCGCCGATTGATGACAGTTCCCGCCCCTCGCCGCTCTTCGCGTTGCTGGCGCCATTCAGCCCAGAACGCGGCTTCTTCAGCGCGTTCGACCTGTTCCTCGTCGTCCAGTTCGACGTCGCTGAGCGCGCGCCGCGCGAACACCAGCCGTTCCAGTCGCGTTTCCAGTCGATTAATCTCGACGCTCATGCGCTCATGATCGCGGCGCATCATCCCGATGCGATCATCAATGAGCATCTGGATCAACCGCTGATCCGCTTCTTCGGCAGTGATCTGTGCCCGTATCTCATCGACAGCCAGATCGCGCCGGGCGATTTCGACAATCAGCCGGACACGCTCAAGTTCGTCTGTCAACGCGGGGAGACAATTGGGATGCGATTCCGCTGGCGGGTCCTGCTTCAGCAAAGGTCCTGGCTACTCTGTCTCAGGTCGTCCGGCCCGGTCGTCGCCCACGCAGGTTCGTCGGTATACGAACCCACACGATTTTAGGCGTTCTGTCATTGTACCGATTCGCTTCACCGACGACCAAGGCTTGGATTGACGAAGCCGATGTCCGAACATACCCTGACGTCACTCGGCGAACGAATGCAGGCGGAGGAGTGGCAACGATGACAAAGATGAATGGTTGGCAAGCGATTGTCCGTGGGTTGGAGCAGGAGAACATTCCAGTTGTCTTCGGCCTACCAGGGAATGCGAAACAACTCTACGATCAACTGTATGACTCGAAATCCGTCC
>JBGSWU010000236.1:0-4107 GCA_041751795.1 Thermomicrobiales bacterium | reverse complement strand
GAACCAACCGAAACCGTACCTGCCAACGCCGATTCGACTGCGACCGAAGCGATCGAACCGACGATCGACACGACGTCGCCGACCGAGACGACCGGACCAACCGTGCCGACACCGACGCGCGCGCCAGTCGTCGTGACGCGGCCAATTCAGAACGCCCCAACACCAACTACGGGCATCTTCAGGATCCCGACGCCAGCCGGCAATGACGGCGACTTCTCTGAAGTCGTCAGTTCAGATTTCGTCGAGGGAGAAGACCTGTCAGTCTGGGCGGTATCGACCGACCAGACTGAATTTACAACCCAGATTGTTGATGGCAATTACGTCGTCGACATTCTTTCAGCCGACCCCGAAGGATATAGCGTCTTCTCTTACCCGGACGGTGCGGCCAGTCTCGGCGACGGCGCGATGGCTGTTCGCGTCCGCGTTGAAGGCGACGGCTCAGCCGGCGTGATGATGCGCCGCAGCGAGACAGCGGACACCAGCAGCATGTACGAGTGCCACATCGCGAACACCCAGGAGTTCTCGTGCTGGAAGCAAGTCAACAATGAGTGGACCGAGATCGTCGCGCTTCAATACAACGCAGCGATCATCGCCAACGACTACAACACGATTGCTGTCGGAGTTGTCGGGACAGACTTCGTCCTCCAGATCAACGACGTCGACGTCGCTTCGTGGACGGACGATGCGCTCGCGTCGGGGGCATGGGGCGTGTTTGTGGAGCGCAACGGCGGCGGGGCAAGCATGAAGGCGTTTTACGATGCCGTGCTGATCGTCCGCGACTGACGCGAGGCTCAAGGAACAGAACTACGTCGACGAGGTGATTCGTCCTGCTTGCGCAAGCCGCCGACGCTCCAGTTCCACTCGCGCTAATGGCACGAGCGCTGTCGCGACGACACTCAAACCGTCAAGGAAGAGATTCGTCAGCAATTCGGCTAACTGCGCCTCGGTCATCCGCGGAATATCGTTCGAAATGAAGAAGATGACCGAGGCGTCATTCAGCGGCTGCTCGGACATTCTCCGTTGCTCGTCGAAGTCTTCCACATGACCCCCTTCGGAATCGCACCATCGCGTTCAATTGGTTCACCTCACCCCACCACGCTGTAGGCATGATCGAAGATAGCCTTCGCGACTATCGGAATCACTGTCTGATCGGATAGTCCAATCGAATGAACTGGACAGTGGACACATCGGTCCATGCGTACAGCCCGCTTCCTCGGCTCGTATTCGTTATGACATCACCCTGATCGTCCGACTATACAGCACGCGAGAATTCAGCGAATAGATCGTCAACCGATACCGGCCGGTCGATCAGCCCCTGCGCTGCGACCTCGTCACAAAACGTTTGAATCATCGTCCGATTCGGCTCGATCCCGTGGGCCTGCCAGTTCGGACCGACAACCTTCCGAATCCGCTCCAGATCATCGAGCAACCACGGCGTCGAATCTGTCCAGCGCCAGACCCTTTCCTCAGCAAGCGTCCACGCGCGCTCGAACGCATCGAACAGGCTGTGCGCCACCCACGGGTGCCGCGTAAGAAACGACGCTTTCACTGCAACGATATGCAGACCGGGGTAAAAGCCGAACTGCTGCGCATACGCATGCTCGGTTGCGCGATAATCTGGCAGCAACCGAACGATCGGGCTGTCAACGTTGTAGAACACCTTCGGCGGCCACGGAATCATGATCGCGTCAAGCGAACCTGCCGTCAGCATCCCGACCAGCGTCGCATCGCTCGCAATTGGACGAACCGAATCCGGCAATTCCGCCGCCGCCATCCGTTTCCCAGCCGGATCGTCGATCGGCCCGACCCACCACTCGACCTGATCGAGCCCAACACCCTCGTTCCGCAAAAGCGATCTGCTCCAGGTGTTCCCCGAATCCGGCCAGCCGTTCGTCCCGACCCGCTTCCCTGCGAGATCGCGGAATGACTCCAGACCCGATCCTCGGCGGACGAAGAAACAGCGTTGCCGGAACCCGCGCATCACGAAGATCGGCAGACCGACAACCTCAGTGTCCCCCGCTGCCTGCCGCCGCACATACTGCGCGAACGACATCTCCCCAGCTGGAACCGACGCATCCTCCAGAAATACCGTCATTGGCACCGACCGGTCGATCGCCAGATCGATCCCTTCCGGAGACACCTCACCACTCGCGAGCGCCTCCATCTGATAGTAATCGCGCGTGATCATCGTGATCGGCAGATCCACCATCGTCCAACTCCTTTCACACCGACCCATCGTAACGCCAATGGCCCCCGGCGACGTGAAACTTCTGGACGAAACGTTCCAAACCTGACCGATCCTGCATCGGCCAACTCCTCCGACGCTCTACGGCTTCCGCCCCCACCTGAGCGGCGTACACCAGCGTCGCCATGCATGGACAGCAGCAATCCGTCTACGATCTGCTCTATCTCCCCGACGAGGAACGAATCGCTCAACATGTCATCCTGAACCGCAGTGAAGGATCTCCCAGTGTCCACAACAGGAAAACGCCGACCAGCAAGTCAAACCGCTCGCATATTCCGGCAACCAATCTCTTGGCGCTGAACAGAGATGAAGCAGTGAGGTGGATCTCAATAGCGAGCCGCTACCCTGATCAAGCCTCTTCGCAGAACACATACAGGCTTCGACGAACGCCCCCCAACTGCACGTCAAGAGACATGATTCATCGTAGCCTGTATGAATTCACGAACACTTTGATCTTCGCTGGATTGATCAGCGGTGCGTGGCTCGGCCGATTGACACGCGGCGCACGAATCCACGACGCCTGTCACCTGCATCAACCTGCGACGTGTCCACGTTCTCGGGCGCTGCGATGTCCTGACGCGTCACGCGTTGCGGAGTTTCGACCACTGTCTTCTGAATCACCAGCCGCCCATCGGCAAGACCGACGCGACGGCGAACAACCTTCTCGGACATCTACACGCCTCCGTTTCCGTATTCGGACATCATGAACCGAACTCCGAAACCGGCGTTCCAGCCGCACTACATTGTGGGTCTGCGTGTCTGGAAACGAAAACACCCCCGGCTCACCGGGGGCGAAGGCGATGTGCCGAGCGTTGATCAGCCCGGGACGGCGCTATCCAGTGCCCCCAATTCGCCGACAGCGTTCGCCCGCCGGCTCAGTTGTCTGACGGGATGTACTACCGTCCAACAGGGACACCTCCACGAGGCACGATCCAGCGATTCAACCTGAACCGCCGTGCTGTCCGCATATCGCGGATCGCGAGAACACCGTTCCTGAACGGCACTCGTCAGCACGACGATCCTACAGCGATTCTCGATCGATGACAAGCCCATGGGAGTAACCTAAACGTCCAGGTCAGTCATCCAGCAAGGGCTGTCACGACGATGCCGACGCGTGATTTAGCTACCGGCAACCGGGGTCCCAAAAACACCGACAGCAAGCTCCGCCCAGACCAGGAAAAACACCGCTGCGACCGCCACGCCGAATACCGCCCGGTGCGCGTGATGACGCACGCTCTTCAGTCCCAGATCGACGACGAGACCAGCCGCGATCAGGATGGCAGCGAACACAACGAAATCGAACACGCTCCAGACCACGCGATCGGTCAAGAACATTGCGACCAGCGGCACCACTAATATGCTTGCTGTCGCGAGAACAATGATGACGATTGATCGAGATGTCACGAGAGGGACGTTCATCAATTCAACTTTCCGTTCTGTCTAAGTCCGCGCCTCATACCGCAAGATCTGATGATTAACGCTCACGGTGTATCGCCTCCCTCTGCATGCTGTCGGCAGACGAAGTTTGGCCAAAAGGCGTTACAGTGGTTGTCCAGAGTGGGAGTTCCCCATCGCGACGAACCAACGAACATCAATCGAAGCCAAACAGCGGCGGAAACACGATAACGACAATTGCCGCCCATCCCGCGTACACGGGCAGATAGTTCGTTTGCCATCGCTCAATACCAGCGAACGATCCGCGTCCTCGCAGAAAGCGGACGTAGAGGGTTGCGGACCACACGAGATTGACCAGCAGGATGACGTTCACCGCGAGCCCGGCGACACGGTTCGGGCTGAAGCCGAACTCGGTAATCCGCGCCGCGATCGCCCAAAGCGCGACTGCATCGGCCAGCAGTGCGCTG
>JBGSWU010000235.1:0-7061 GCA_041751795.1 Thermomicrobiales bacterium | reverse complement strand
AGTGTGCGTGATCCTCTTGAAGGTCTTTAACTCGTGGACGGAGCCTCCTTCACGGTCTGGCTGGGATTCTCTTCCCGACGCCCGAACGCACCTTGACGATATCCGGTAGGCGACCAGGGAGTTCTCCAATGGGCACCATGGACACTGCGCCAACGCGATGGCGGCGAACTTACCGACACGTCGTCTCATTCTCCCTAGGCGTCGCGATCCTCGGGATCGGATGTGTGAGTGAAGACGACGATTCTGTCATCGATGCTTCGAAACAAAGCCAGTTAAATGCAGTATCAGAGGAACCGACGACCACTCCAGCACTCATCTTCGGCGTTTACGATACCTATGCCCGTGCATCAATTCCGGCAGCCTACCTCGTTGATGATGCACGTCTGGTAATTTCAGGGCACGTCGTCGAGATACTCCCGGCTCAATGGACGACCTGCGACGGTGCCACACCTCGCGACCCTGAGGCCGTGCTCAACGACCTCAAAGCAACCATCATTACGCCGATCGTCATCCAGATGGATGGACCGCCGATCGTGAACCGCGTTTCGCTTAGGCTGCCAATCGACATCGAGTCAGGCGTCATCGTGATTGCGGCGCTTGGTGGTCGAGTTGGCGAAGTCCAGGTTGACACGAATTCACCGAGTGAACGGTTTGTGGCCGGAGAGCACGTCCTCGTCGTTCTCGTCTCGTCGGATACGGCTGGAGTGAAGCAACTCGTGCCAACCTCCGCAGGACTCGCTTGGTCAGTTTCACACAAGTACGTGCTTACTCCCGATGGCGAAGCATTGTCGTACGACGGATTTGTTTCCGAATTGGCTGCCGATATTATCGATCGCATCTTGGAAGCCGCAGACCAACTTCCACAGTTTGACGTCGTTCAGCCAACAGACCCCACATGCACTGCTTCACCAATTCCCTAGGGGCCAATTGAAGCAGCGATGTGATCGGACGCAAGCTATCCACATTTGACTTCAATCGTTTGGAACTCTCAGGTTGGATCGGCGGCTATACTTCCGTGACGAACTTCACGATCGTTGCGCTATTGGGGTGACCGGCAATCCAGAGAGGGAACTTGGCGAGCATGGCGATCAGCACGAAAACTATCATCGCGGGTGGTGCGGCAATTGTTGAATTGCTCAAGGCGCACGGCGTCGACACCGTCTTCGGCATCCCAGGCGTACACAACCTCGACATCTACGACGCGCTCCATGAGAACCCTGGCCTGACAAACATCCTCGCTCGCCACGAACAGGGCGCAGGCTTCATGGCTGACGGCTACTACCGTGCAACCGGCAAGCCGGGCGTCGCGCTGATCGTTACCGGTCCAGGCGTGACAAATGTCGCGACAGCGGTCGGCGAGGCTTTTGCCGATTCGTCGAACATCTTCGTGATCGCGACGAATCTGGAGCGCAAATACATCGACACCCTCGAAGGTAACTTGCACGAGATGACCGACCAGATGGCGGTCATGAAGCCGATCGTGAAGTGGCACAAGCGCGTCATGGATGTGAACGACATCCCGGATTCGGTCAGCGAGGCATTCGCTGCGATCGAATCAGGGCGACCGCGCCCTGTTTATCTTGAAGTTCCGATCGACGTGATGGCCGAATCGCTTGAAGTGGATTCGATCCAGGCGACGAAGCACTCCGCCTCGACCGATATTTCAGCAGAGATTTCGCTGGCAGCCGACCTGATCCAGCGTGCCGAGCGCGTGATGATATTCGCTGGAGGCGGCGCGACGTCTGTTGAAGCGTCGGCGGTGCTGCAATCGCTGGCCGAAGAATTAGGGGCGCCAGTCGTCACGTCGCTGATGGGTAAGGGTTCGATTCCTGCCGACCACGCCTACTCCGTCGGAGCCTTCGGCTACCGCTGGTCGTCCGACAACCCGACCGTCGAAGTGATGGAAAAAAGCGACCTGGCGATTGTCGTTGGATCGGGACTCGGCGTCAGGACAACTGGCGAAGGGGCAATGCCGCTTCCATCGAAACTGATCCACATTGACATCGATCCATCCGAACACGGCAAGCGCTACACGCCCGCTGTCAGCATCATCGCCGACGCAACGGCCGCAATGTCGGTTCTCCTGGACGCAGTCCGCTCGGGTAAGCGACCGCAAGGACGCTGGGAAGCAGATCAGGTCGCTATCATCCGAGATCGCCTGTACGAACCATCCGACGCTCGGGTCGCAGGGTATGTTCCGTACATCGACGCGCTACGTGAGGGTATGGACCGCAACGCTATCCTCTGCAACGACATGACGATGATGGCGTACGAAGGCGTTCGCTACTTCCCTGTCTATGAGCCTCGCAGTTACACGTTCCCACGCGGGTTTGGAACGCTCGGTTCAGCGTTGCCAACAGCGATCGGCGCCAAGGTTGGTTGCCCGGACCACCAAGTCGTCGCGATGGCCGGTGACGGAGGGTTCCAGTTCACGATGGAAGAACTCGGTGCAGCCGTTCACCACCGCATTCCAGTGACAACTGTGATCTTCAATGACAGCACCCACACCGCTGTCAAGGCCGCACAGAAGCGCACCTACCCCGGACGATACGTTGCGGTCGATCTGGTTAATCCTGATTACGTCAAGTTGGCCGATGCATATGGCATCCAGGGTACTCGAGCAGAATCGCCAGAGGCTCTGTCGCAGGCACTCCAGGATTCCAAGTCAAGCGACATGCCGGTGATCATTGACGTGCCGATTCGACTCGAAGACTATTAATCGTTGACCTAGTGAGTCACGGCACACGCCTTGGTTCAGCGTAATGTGCGGTTCGTTGATTACTTGGAGTAGATGTCTTGATCGCTCAACCTATGACAGACCGGACCAGCGCAACGCGGTTTAACCCGAACGGCGCCGTCCTTGGCGCTATCGTCTTCTTCGGCGGAATCTCGAGTATTGCGATCCAGATCAGCGCATCACGGCTGGTTGGCCCGTACTTCGGCTCATCGACGTTCATCTGGGCCAACCTGATCGGTTTGACACTGCTGTACTTGACGCTGGGATATTTCATTGGCGGTCGACTGGCCGACCGCAATCCTTCGCACCAGTTGCTTTATATGCTGACGGCGATAGCTGGCGTCTCAATCGCTTTCATTCCGACGCTTTCGAAACCGATCCTTCGCATCTCACTTGATGCATTCGACGATGTCGCCGTCGGCGCGTTTTATGGGTCGCTGCTCGGAACGATGCTCCTCTTCGCCATCCCAATTACCCTGCTTGGTTGCATCTCGCCGTTCGCCGTTCGACTTCGGCTCGCAGATGTCCAGCAAGCCGGTAACACTGCCGGATCGCTGTATGCGCTTTCGACGATCGGGTCGATCATCGGAAGTTTCCTGCCGACGTTCCTGTTGATCCCAGTCTTTGGGACGCGAACGACGTTTCTCGTCCTCGCCTTCGGCCTGCTTACCCCGACGCTGCTGGCATTCCTCGCGATCCGTGAGATTCGTGACGTGATCACGGTGTCGGCACTCATCATCATCGTCGCGTTGATTCCGATCCTCGGACCAAGCGGGCTCATTCGCCCTCCCGAATACGGGCGGGTCATTTATGAGACTGAAACGCCGTACAACTACGTCCAGGTGATCGACCGTGATGGACAAATCCGACTGGCGCTCAATGAAGGACACGCGACACACTCGATCTACGACCCAGATCTTCGATTGACTGGAGGTCCATGGGATTACTTTATGGTTGGCCCCTACTTCAACAAGGACATGCATCCAGAAGACGTCGAAAGCCTGATGCTGATCGGACTGGCAGCCGGAACCGTGTCGAAGCAGTTCACCGCGGCCTACGGACCGATTCCAATAGACGGCGTTGAAATCGACGGAGAGATCGCGGACATTGGACGCGAGTACTTTGCTATGAACGAACCAAATCTGAACGTCATTGTCGATGACGGACGCTACGCCCTGACAAAGAGCGACAAGATCTACGACGTGATCGGCATTGACGCATACCGCCAGCCATACATCCCGTTTCACCTGACCACGAAGGAGTTCTTTCAGGAGGTCAGCGATCACCTGTCTGACGACGGTGTCGCCATCGTTAATGCCGGTCGGACGAAAACTGATTTCCGGCTCGTTGACGTCATAGCAGCGACGATGGGGGCTGTCTTCGAGAACGTCTACATCATCGACGTTGACCGGTTCACAAACAGCATCGTCGTAGGAACGAACCAACCAACAGACAGCAGCAACTTCGCGGAGAATCTCAACAACGTGCCGAAAGACGGATTGATCCACGACGTGATGGAGATATCGCTTGCGACCGGCAACATTCGCGAGTACGACGGCGACGACCAGGTCTTCACCGACGATCTCGCGCCAGTCGAACTCGTCGTCGATCAGATCATATTGAGTGAGGCTACATCCGAATGACAACGACCGAACGACGCTCCCGGGTCGCCTATCAATTTCCTGCATTTCGAGGACTGGGTTTCCGGCATGCGTTCAGTGGTCGCGTTCGTGGGGAAGACGCCGATGGAGACGTCGGACATGGACCGAATACCGATAGTGTCGTCATTGAACGCAATAGAAAGGCGTTCCTTGAGGATGCGGGATACGATCTGGCCGATCTCGTCGTCAGCCGCCAGACCCACGGAATCAACGTTGAGATTGCACGACGCGAAGATCGTGGCCGGGGGCTGTACCCGACGTTCGATGGTTTTCCGGCGACCGATGCGATGGTGACAAACGAACCATCGGTCGCACTGGGAACGATAGTCGCTGACTGTGTCCCAATCATCCTCTACGACCCACGACGACAGGTGCTCGGGCTCGCGCATGCTGGTTGGCGTGGTACTGTCGGGGCTATCGCAGCAGCGACGGTTCAGTCGATGACAGACGCGTTCGCGTCGTCCCCGTCCGACATCTTCGCAGGCGTAGGTCCGTCGATCGGGCCATGCTGCTACGAAGTCGGGCACGAGGTTATCGATTCGTGGTCTCGATCGGACACGCCAGGCTATGACCGGGCCGTCCTCGAACGCGAATCGGGGTATCATTTTGATCTCTGGGAAGCCAACCGGCTTGTGCTCCGCGCGGCCGGGGTTCCTGATGATCAGATCGAAAGCAGCAAACGCTGCGTCCGTTGTGAACACGAACGATTCTTTTCATATCGAGCGACTCGACAGCTCGGCTCCCCGCCCGGACGGAACCTGATGATCGCCCAGTTACTGACCGACTGACCGTTAGATCGGAGCGATACGCGAGGATGACAAGTTCGACAACACCCATCGAAACCGGTACAGGTTCCAGCGCACTTCGCGATCGCCTTGATGCCGTTCGCCAACGCATCAGGACAGCCGAACGCGCAGCCGGTCGGAATCCAGGTAGCGTCAAGTTGGTCGGTGTGTCTAAGACCGTCACTCGTGTTGAAGTCGATGAAGCGTACCGGGCAGGTCTTCGCGACTTTGGCGAGAACCGCGTCCAGAACGCTCTGGAGACGTTTGCCGACGCCGTGCCGGATGATCTCGTCCTGCACCTCATCGGCAGCCTTCAAACGAACAAGGCCCGCTTCGTTCCAGGCACGTTCGACGTTGTCCATTCACTCGATCGCGAAGCCCTGGCTGACGAACTGAACAAGCGCTGCGAGAACGCGAACCTGACGCTTCCGGTGTTGATTCAAGTGAACGTCGCACGTGAGGAACAAAAGCATGGGTGCCTGGTTGAAGATCTGCCGGGCCTGATTGAGGCAACCCTCACCTGTCCGGCGCTTTTGCTTTCAGGATTCATGACGATGGCGCCGCTCGGCACAGCCGCCGAGGAAGCGCGCCCTGTATTTGCAGCCATGCGGGAACTACAGGGTCGTATGCAGACCCAGTATCCAGAAGTAGATTTCAATGAGCTGTCGATGGGAATGACGAACGACTACGTCGCCGCGATTGAAGAGGGAGCGACGATCGTTCGCGTTGGCCGCGCGATTTTCGCTGACTCGGCGGCTGGCTGATGCGGCTGGTGTCCCTCGGTTCTGGAAGCAGCGGGAATGGGTTCCTGCTCGATACCGGAAACATCGCGCTGCTGATCGACTGCGGTGTCGCGGTACGCGCCTGTCAGTCAGCGATTCGCGATTACGGCGTGAGCGAACGGCTAGCAGGCATCGTCGTCAGTCATGAGCATGGCGACCACGTCCGCGCGATCCCGTCAATTACGCGCAAACTCGACATACCGTTGATTACGACGCATGGGACGCATGGAGCGTTGCGCACCGTCCTCCGGCTCGACCGTCGAGCCTCCGGAGAGCGGTACGCCGACGATGCGCTCGAAATCTCATTTATCGGCGTTTCTCATGACGCAGCCGAGCCATGCGGATTTGTCGTGGAGCACGACGGAATCCGCGTTGCCGTGTTCACTGATCTTGGCTACGCCAGTCCGGTCGTCCTCGATGCGCTATCAAGTGCAGACATTATCGTGTTGGAAGCGAACTACGACCGGCAGATGTTGCTGACAGGTCCTTACCCCGGACACCTGAAGCGCCGGATTCATGGACCGACAGGGCATCTGGGAAATGACGACTGCGCGACGGCGCTGGCTGGAGCCGTTTCGTCGCGGACGAAAGCGGTCTGGCTTGCCCACCTCTCTCACAAAAACAACTCGCAAGCAGCTGCAGTTGGAACGGTGACCGAAGCACTCGCCCTGATGGGTCACGACATCCCGGTTGCGCCACTACCGCGGTTCGAGCGCGCGGAAATCACCAAACTGCCCGCAACCCAACTCCAACTCGGCTTGTAGATATCCTCCCGAACCACGCGCACGGTTCGCTCGATCGGTCGATCGGTCGATCGGTCGATCGGTTGGACCGCCAAACGACGCTATCGGCTTGTTGAACGAGATTGACCATCGCTCGTCGGGGAAGGTCCATGTGCGGTTCGTCTGCCGACGCAATGTTGCTCGAACGGCTGACGAAGAAGGTGTGTCTCCACGCCTCGTTAGTCTGCTGCTTCGGCCTCAGCGTCAGTGCGGAACTGCATTGTGTAGAGGTTGTAGTACATCCCGCGCCGGTCGAGAAGTTCTTCGTGACTGCCGATCTCGACGATTCGGCCCTGATCCATGACGACAACACG
>JBGSWU010000234.1:0-2593 GCA_041751795.1 Thermomicrobiales bacterium | reverse complement strand
ATCGCTCTGCTCGTGAAGTAGCCGAGATCGAAGAACTGGATATCGACGACGTCCGGCGGATCACCGTCCGAACACGTGAGTACCTCCGCGAGCGATTCGAGGGCGAATACGAGTTCCTCGACGATATCTTTGATTACGACGAGTAACGTTGGAACGAGCTGCTAACGGGCCATCTCTTGAAAGAGCACTTCGAGTGCCTCATCCCCACTGATGTTGCCAGCGCTTCGGAATCGTTCCACTTCGAAATGCCCATCCTCGAAGAACTCAATCTCCCAGCGTTCACCGGGGATCGCGGTTTCGATCATTATTGCGTCGCGAATGTGCTCGAGACGGTACCAGATCGCTTCACGCTCGAGCCGGTCGAGGAAGTCCAATAGCCGTCTCATCCCGTTCGGTGACTCAATATCCATCAGAACTTATGTCCAAAGTCGGTCGAGAATGAGTACTCGTCCGCACTCCATGGCTCTCGCCAGCTTTCATCCGCGAAGCGGGCCAGACGGAACGGCGTGAGATCGACCGTCGTAGACTGACCGTGGACAATAAGTTCAGACATGCACTGGCCAATCGCTGGCCCCTTCTTGAAACCGGCACCCGAGAATCCCAGCATCAGGTACAGGCCGTCGACGTCTTCGGCAGTCGAAAGAATCGGATGGGTATCGGGCGTCATGTCGTACAGGCCGGCGTGGCCGTAGATCGGCGTTGATTTGGCCATCGCGGGCATTCGACGGGCGATGTAGCCCTTGACGACATCTCCAAATCCAGCGTTCGGACGTTCGTCCCAGTTCAGCGGGTCAACAATATCGTGGAACTCGCCACCGCCGACACCTGCGAGTGTTCGGTTTGGCCCCCAGTTTCGGCAGAAGAATCCAGCTGCGGTATCGACGTAGGTCATTGTTCCGTCGGCAGGCATGTCAAGCGGACGGACGAGCACGACGACCTGAACCCGTTGCGCTTCGACTGGAACATCGACGCCGATTGCCGCCACCAGCGGTACTGACCACGCTCCTGCTGCGGCAACGACCGTATCAGCCGCGATTGGGCCAGCGTCCGTTTCGACTCCGCGGATTCGGCCTTTGTCCACGGTGATGCCGGTGACGGTGCGACCTTCATCGAACGATGCTCCACCGCGAATCGCCGCCTCAGCCATCCCGCGTGTAGCAGCCAGCGAGTCCACGTACCCTGATTCGCGCTCGTAGGCTGCGACGGCGATGTCGTCGACGGAGGTAAACGGCTGGAGTTCGAAGAGTTGATCGGCGCTGATGACTTCGGATTTGATGCCGATCTGGTTCTGCATGGTGATGACCCGGTGCATCCGTTCGATGTTGACAGCGTCTTCGCCGTTGGTTGCGACAGTGACGATGGAGCCTGTCTCTGCGAAGCCGCAATCTCCACCGACGACATCGTCCCAGTTGCGAAAGGTCTGGAGAGACAGATGGGCGAGCGTTGCCTCTGGCACGTTGGTGTAGTGCTGGCGCAATAGCGCGCCGGTCTTGCCACTGGCACCAGCGGCCAGCGATCCCCGCTCGACGACTCGAACATCTCGGACGCCCAGCCGGGTCAAGGCAAACGCCAGGCTTGCCCCCATGATTCCGCCACCGATGACGACAACGTCCGCACGCTCGGCCATCCCGCTTTCCTTCCCCATCTGCAATCTTCACAACGTCGTTTGTCGTCGCAATCCTGATCGTAGCATCCGCGCGACCTCACCGTGCCATACTCATTGTTGAACCGGAACGAAGGTTTTGGGAGAAGAGATGAAGACAGTCAGCAGCAGCCAGCATGGGTTCGAGTTCCGGCCAGATATCCCACCGGTTCTCCGCGTACGATCGGGAGACACCGTTCGTTTCGAGACAACTCCCGAACCAGCAGAGCGATTGTTCGCGGCCGGGTCCGACTGGAGCACACAACTCGACACACGCCGTTTGAACGCGGTGACCGGGCCAGTATTCATCGAAGGCGTCGAACCAGGCGATGCCGTTCGCGTCGACATTCTCGACATCGAGACCTTGGACTGGGGCTGGAACGCGTTCATCCCAGGGTCCGGGATGTTATGCGAGAACCTGACGAACGCGATGTTGCGGCGCGTGCCGATTGTAAATGGACGTTGCTGGATTACCGATGCGCTCTCGGTGCCGCTCCGTCCAATGATCGGCTGTCTTGGTCTTGCCCCCGGAGGAGGAGCATCGTCCACGCTTGCTCCGCCGTTCCCCTGGGCAGGGAATTACGACCTCCTGCAGGTCAAGACCGGCAGCTCAATCTGGTTTCCGGCGCAGGTTCGTGGCGGATTGTTTTCCCTGGGCGATCTGCATGCGGCCATGGGTGATGGCGAAGCGACCAGCGTCTCGATCGAGTGTGCTGGCGCGGCTACGGTTCGTTTGAGCGTCGACAAATCGCTTGATATTCAGATGCCACGGCTCATCGCGGATGGGAAACTTATCACCGTCGGACTCGCTGATCGTGGGAACTACGTTGCGGCCCGACGTCACGCGGCCGACCAACTGTTCAACTATTTGACCGAGGAACGACGACTGACGCCGGAAGACGCATACACGCTGTTTTCTGCGGCAGGTGATTTGACCTTTGGCGGACCGGC
>JBGSWU010000233.1:0-12965 GCA_041751795.1 Thermomicrobiales bacterium | reverse complement strand
ATGCCTGGACGTTTTTCTCACTGGACCCACGGCAAGATCTACCAGATGCAGAAAACGATGTACGACTATGGGTTGTCGAAGGTCTACGAACTCGTTATCAACACCGACCCGTGCTGGGCGTTCCTGTTGGAAAACAACACGCTGCTCCACAACAAGTTCGTCGTAGCGCACGTTCTCGGACACTCGGATTTCTTCGCGAACAATGCTTACTATGCGCGAACGAGTCGCAAGATGATCGAGACGATGAAACTCAATGCCGAGCGGTTGAAACGGTACGAGTATGAACATGGGATGGCGCGCGTCGAAGCAATACTCGACGCTGCGATCTCGATCGATGAGCACGTCGACCCCAACGCCAGACTCGAACTGCCCGACGATCAGAAGAAGAGTCCGGCCCGCGAGGGACCGTACGACGATCTCTGGACCGGAGCAGACGAAACTACCTCCGAGGAGCCAATCGTTACGCAGTCGAACCGTGGAACATTGTGTCCGGTTCCATGTCGAGACCTGTTGCTATTCCTGGCGGCTGAATCACCTACGCTTGAAGATTGGGAGCGCGACGTCCTCGGGATCGTCCGGGGTGAGATGCTGTACTTCTTCCCCCAGATGCAGACGAAAATCATTAACGAAGGTTGGGCCAGTTACTGGCATGTCCAAATCATGCGGGAACTGAACTTGAACACCGACGATCACGTAGAGTTCGCGACGCTGCACTCAAGCGTGCTACAGCCAACGCCGGGTCGCCTGAATCCATACTACCTGGGATTCACGCTGCTGAATGACATCGAGCGACGTTGGAATGAGATGGACGGAAGCGGGCGCGAGCAGTTGTTCCTGGTGCGAGAGACCGAGTGCGACGTCTCGCTGATTCGAAACTACCTCACCGAGGAACTGTGCGAAGAACTGGACCTGTTCTACGCTGAGCGGACAGGAGATGAACTCGTCGTCGCCGAGAAGGATTGGGAAGCGGTCCGCGATCGACTCGTTGATCAGTTGTCGGACTTCGGCATACCGGTCATCCACGCCGAGGACGCGGATTACAACGGTAACCGCGAACTGTTCATGCGACACGAATTCACTGGCCGTCCGCTCGACCTCTCGTATGCCGAGAAGACGATGGAAGGTGTCGAGCGGCTCTGGGGCCGACGCGTCTGGTTGGAAACGAAGGATCCCGAAGGCTCGACGCTACGGTTGTCGTACAGCAGCAAAGATGGTCACGGACGCGAGACAATCAAGGCATAGTGCGTGGGCGCATTTGTAACAACGTTGTAGACATGCCTGATATTGAGCTCTGATCGCTGAGAGATCGCAATGGAACTCCGGTAACATCCGGCTGCTGGCACCGGAGTTGCACGTACGGCCTCGACGCTCGCTTCCTGGGAAGTGGAGGCGTCGGGGCCGTCAAGGCGTCGATTATGCTGAGTAGTGGCATCGTGGCGGCCAGCTTGTACTGGCACCTTCCGATGTTTCCCAACGTTCACATTGCAAGATAGGTCATTCAACTGGATATTTTCGATGGTGTGACCCTTGTCGGCGTCAATGCCGAGAACGGGCGCAAACTACTGTTGACCTTGCTGTTGATCGCCGTTGTGACGGCGACAGGCGTTGTCTCGCGGGGTCTACTGCATGTGTTCATCCACGATGCTCATTCAAGAGTCAAGTTCTGGATTCGCCAGGCGATCAGTCTGGTCGGAGCCATGCTCGTTCTTCTGGGGCTCCTGTCGATCTGGTTCGATGATCCGACGCGGCTGGCGACGGCCCTCGGCCTTGTGACAGCTGGACTTGCCTTCGCGTTACAGCGGGTCATCACGGCATTCGCTGGGTATTTCGTGATCCTGCGTGGCGACACCTTCAATGTCGGTGACCGGATCAGCATGGGCGGCGTTCGTGGCGATGTTATCGCGTTGGGCTTTATCAAGACGACGATCATGGAGATGGGACAACCTCCCGCAGTTCAGAGCGCTGACCCGGCGATCTGGGTACGAAGTCGTCAATACACTGGTCGAGTTGTGACGGTAACGAACGACAAGATCTTTGACGAACCAGTCTTCAACTTTTCGCACCGGTTCCCATTCATCTGGGAAGAAATGACGCTCCCGGTTGCTTTCACGGGCGATCGAAAACGAGCCGAAGAGATCCTGCTTGACTGCGCGCATCGCCACACAATGTCGATCGCTGAACTCAGCCGAGCCGATCTCGACGATCTCGAGCAGCGATTCGATATCAAGCCGTCCGAAATCGCTCCCCGAGTCTATGTCAGGATTACCGACAACTGGGTTGAGTTGAGCCTCCGGTTTATAGTGAAAGATCACGGCGTTCGAGAAGTCAAGGATGCAATGAGCCGCGACATCCTTGACGAGTTTGATAAAGCGGGGATTGGCATTGCATCGGCGACCTATGAGATCGTCGGACTGCCTGAGGTCCGGTTGATGAACAACGGTCAGCCGTAAGCCGAATCGTGCACTACATGACGACGATCATCGCTCCGAGGCAAAGATAGGCGCCGTACGGAATGTAATCGGATCTGGACCGAACACGAATGAGGATCAGAAACAGCCCTCCGATAGCCGCGAGGATCATCCCAAACAGAATGGCGGCAATGGTGCCCTGTCCGGTCATCGCGCCGATTAACGCCGCAAGCCAAATGTCACCCAAACCCAGCGCGCGTTTCCCGTAGGCCAGAATTGCCACGATAAAGAGCACGAAGAAGAAGAACGCTGCTCCGACCATTGCCCCGGCGGACCAGATCAGTTCACTAGTTGACGAATAGGTCTGGAACGCGAGCGCAACGAGAATGGCAGGGACGATCGTGATCGAAAAGATCAGGTGGTTCTGCCAGTCAATTCGCAGGATGAGCAACAGTGCGAGTGAGAATACGGCTGCTCGCAAGCCCTCGAAACTGAAATCTGATCGCAGAAGTGCGATGAAAACTGCCAGTGACGCTGCCAGTTCAGTTCCTACCTTTGGCCAGTCGATTCCGCCTTCCATCCGCTGATATCCACCGAGAAACGGGATGAGCGCGAACGCGTCTTCACGACCGCTTTCTGGCCGCAACGGATAGCCAATGATCGGTGGGTCGCCTTCAACAGGGAGTCGACTTGCGACGACGTTGATCAGGCTTCCCGCGATTCCCCCTGCAACGATCGCAACGAGAACAATTACAACCACGTCCACGTTTCACTACCCGTTCCGTTTCGCGCGCGCTTCGACGGCACTGGCCCACATCAGGTCAATAGGAGCGGGTAACCCAGTCCAGATCTCGAACGACCTCGCTCCCTGGTGAACCAGCATCGCAAGGCCGTCAATCGTGTGTCGACCCGCCGAACGGGCTGCAGCGAGAAATGGGGTGTCTCGATATGTCAGATCATAGACGATCGCTGATGAATCGAGTTGCGTGATCGTCCCATCCGAGTTCGGTAGCGACTCGTCGGCCCAGCCGACCGCTGTCGCGTTGACGAGGAGATGTGCGCCGGCAGCGGAGTCGAAGAGTCGATCGACGCCAGTTGTTGTGATTCGCGGGTCATTTAGCGACGTAGCGATCGCTTCAGCGCGTGACTGCGTGCGATTTACGATGGTGAGTTCGCCGATTCCGGCCTCGAGTAACGCGACGGCGACACCTCGCGCTGCGCCACCCGCGCCTAGAATGACTGCACGCGACTTGCCAAACTGAAAGCCCCGTTGGCGGAGAGGGACGATGAATCCGTGGATATCGGTGTTGTCGCCCGTCAATCGTTCGTCACGCATGACGACTGTGTTTACTGCTCCTGCGCGGTGAGCGACGTTGCTTACATCATCCATCAATTCAAACGCCGCTTCCTTGTGAGGCACGGTTACGTTTGCGCCAATTGCAGTTCCATCGCGAATGTCGTTCAGCCGGTTCGGGAGATCGCTCAGCGGTGTTGGCCAGAGTTCGTATCGAATGGATAAGCCGGATGCGTCGAACGCTGGTTGCTGGAACGATGGCGAGAGTGAGTGCCCGACCGGGTCGCCGATCAAGCCAACGCGTTGTAATTGACGGTCATCAGTCATCGATTACTGCCCTCGCAGATACTTATCAATATTCCGCTCATGTTCTTCCAGCGTTTCGGCGAATGCATGGGTTCCGTCGCCGGTCGCGACGAAGAAGATGTATGGCGTGACGTCTGGCTGAAGGGCTGCTTCGATCGCGGCCAGGCTCGGATTGCAGATCGGCCCTGGCGGCAGGCTCGGATTCAGGTAGGTGTTGTAGACACCATTACGTTGGATATCTTCACCCGTCAACTGGGGCCACCAGTCGTCTAGAGTTCCGAGTTGATACTGGATCGTTGGGTCGGCCTGGAGCGGCATCCCTCGGTCAAGTCGGTTGTGATACACGGACGAAATTGTCCCGCGCTCCGTCGAGACTGCGGCTTCACGCTCAATGATCGACGCAATCGTCATGATCTGGTGGAGCGTCATCCCCCGGGCATCGGCTTCTGCGATCATATCGGGCGTCACTCGCTGCTCGAACGTCGTCAGCAATCGTTGGATGACTTCATCCGGGGTCGCATCCATACGGAAGTTGTACGTGTCGGGGAACAGATACCCTTCAAGCGCCACGCCACTGGGACGGGTATGGAGGAAGGAAAATCTGTCGTTCCATTTCGGGTCCTTGGTTGCCAGCATGAATTCATCAACGGTGAACGACAAACCCGCAGCGGCCGCGGCTTCCGCGAACTGCTCCGTGCGCCATCCCTCGATAAACTGAATCTCCGCCTCCTGAGCGACGGCAGCGTCCTCAGAGGTGATGGCGTTGATGATCTGGCTGGTAGACATCGCGGTGTCAAACCGGTATCGGCCCGCGACGATGTCATCGCCTTTACTCTGCAGGCGAATACGGAATCTGAAGTATCCGGGCGAGCGAATGAGTCCCTCGTCTTGAAGACGGTCTGCGATTGAATCGACGGATTCGTCTGGTTCAACCACGAAGTAGGTCGATCGCCCAACATCATCTTGAGCGCGGTCGAGGGAGATGACAATAATGCCGACCGTCACGAGGACGACTGCCAACGCGAGAGCGACAACGGAGCCAATGACGATTACCTGCCGAGATGGTCTTCGTAACAACAAAACCTCGATTGACACGACGTCAACAGCCGACGCCCTGTTGCCGTCTGTACCGTCGGACAAGTGTAGCAAGCGACGATGGAGCGCGGGGTAATGGCGAACCGAACATTTACAGAAAACCTGCCGGTCGTCGTGGTTCTGGGATCGACAGCGACTGGCAAGACGGAAGTTTCGATCCGTATCGCGCAGTCATTTGGCGGTGAAGTCATCAGTGCAGACTCTCGCTACTTTTATCGCGGCATGGACATCGGCACGGCTAAACCAGACATCGATGAACGAGCGGGGATCCCGCATCACCTCATCGACAGTCTCGACCCCGACAAACCGTATTCGCTCGGATCGTTTCTCGATGACGTGTATGCAGCGATCGAGGACGTCGGTGGTCGTGGACAGTTGCCGGTTGTCGCTGGCGGAACCCCGCAGTACCTCCGGGCGATGATCGAGGGTTGGACCGTGCCTGAAGTGCCGCCGGATGATGAACTCCGTGAGCGACTCGATCGTGAAGCACTCGACGTATTGTTCGATCGTCTTGCGACGGTCGATCCTGAATCCGCAGAACGGATCGGCCCGCACAACAAGCGGAGGTTGATTCGTGCTCTGGAAGTCGTCGAGATAACCGGCCAGACAATGACTGCCCTGTCCGGGAAATCTCCGCCGCCGTACAACTTCAAGACAATCGGACTATTTCAGCCACGTGAGACGCTCTACGAACGTATCGATGAGCGCGTTCGGCGCATGTACGATGCTGGCTGGCTAGACGAAGTTCGACGACTCAGCGATCGGGGTATTACTGCCGGACATCCGTCGATGAGTGCGCACGGGTATCGAGAAGCGCTTGAGGTCACCAACGGTCAGACGAGCGTTGATGACGCGATCGCCCGGACCTGTTTCATCATTCACCGCTACGTCCGTCATCAGCAGACATGGTTTCGACGCTTCGCCAACGTCGATTGGGTCGATAGTTCGCGTGCGGGATGGCAGAAAGACGCACTGGAGCGCGTCAACGTGTGGCGGGTTGACGGATAAGCCCGTCAACCTGCCTTCGGGGTACCTGCGAAAGACGTTTGCTACGCGATTGACACCGGTTGCCCGGACTCGGTAGACTCCTGAACGGCTGACCAGATTGATCGCAGTCGCGTCCCGTAGTTGCCAGCCGGCATTGACGAACGTTGGTTGACGAGTATCAGGAATCGCTCGTTCAGGTCTTCCCACCATGAATGGCGCACGCCAGTGTTGGCGAGTGGTTCAACGACGATCGACTGATGCATCGGTTCTGCACGAAGCACACGATCCGACGCTGTGACCTCTACGAGCAGGTCACGGTCTAACCCCGCGGCAGGGTCGAGGACTGCCAATGCCTCCACCGTGGCTATCGTTTCGTCGGCAAGCCGCACCGTGACAAACCACCCATCGTCGGATGCAAGCAGCGAAGCTTTTCGCGCGTGAACCCGAGTCACCGGCTGGGACAGCAGGTCCAGGGTGACAGCGAGCGCTGGGAGAAGCGCTCGGAACGTGACATCGTCGGTCGAACTTCCTCGCTGGACTCGAAAGCTTGTGAAACACCCGTAGACGCGGCCTGCATCGCCCGCATCAATCGTGCGCTTGATTTCTTCGATTGCTTCAAATGCTGAGTAGTACGGCGCGACGCGTTCGACTGCCGATGACAGTATTGCAGGACCGATGGCGAAGGCGTCAGTTGGGATGTCTCCCGCCTGTGTTGCAAGCGTGATCGGCGACGATGCTTCGACGAATCGGGCTGCGTCGCGTATCCCTGCTGCGACCGGATTGTCCCCAAGGATCGTCCAGTTGCCAATCTTAGCCACGGTCGACCTCCTCCTGCGTCAGGGGCAGAGCCACAGGTGCTGCCCGGCGGCTCGAAATGACCGCAGCGACCGACAGTTCAACAGCACCGCGCGCTTCCTGCGGCGTGATCGGCATTGGCTCGTCATTCTGAATCGACCGTGTGAATGCCGCCAGTTCTTCAACGTACGCCTGATCGACATGCAGAAGCGTCGGAAAGTTCACTGGTTGGGCAATCCCTCGCTGATCAGCGACGGTGTATGGGCTCATGATTGGGTCCGTTGCCCGGATCCGTCCGCCGGTGCCGATGACTTCTGTCATGTGAAAGTACGGGTATCCAGGCGGAAGCTGGTTCACGATCTCGGACGCCCCGATTGCACCGTTCGCGAACTCGATTGTGTAGCTGATCATGTCCGGCACTTCAGCGCCGGGTTCGGTAATCCGTGCCTCGGCGTAGACTGACACTGGCTGCTGCCCAACGAACCAGCGGGCGAGGTCCGTTTCGTGGACTGCGTTCGTCATCGCGGCACCCTGGGAGAACTGAGCCATCGTCAGCCATGGCCGTCCGCCTTCTGGATTCCAGTAACCGGTGCCAAGGCCAAGACTGTCATACATCGCTCGTGGACGCCGCTCATTCTCTCTGAAGTAGCGCACCTCGCCAATGTCTCCGCGATCGATCGCAGCGCGGATCTGGCGGTACCTGCCCGTGAATCGCCGGGAGTGTGCGATCATCAGCCGCACTCCTGCGCGTTCACTTGCCGCAATCATTCGATCGGCTTCGGCGATCGTGGATGCCATCGGTTTTTCGCAGATAATGTGAACTCCTGCCGCAGCCGCAGCCTCGACCTGCTCCGCGTGGAGAAACTCTGGCGTGCAGATGTCAACGAAATCGAGGTCTTCGCGAGCAAGGAGATCTCGGTAGTCTGCATAGTGTGATTCCGCGCCGAACTCTCGCGCGGCCCGTTCGGCGTTATCGACGCGAATATCCGCGACGGCGACCAATTCAAGCGAATCTCGTAGTTTCCGAATTGCCGGTAGATGGGCGCTGTACGCGATCGTCCCAGCCCCGATCAGCCCGACTCGTAAACGCTTCTTCTCGGACACTCGTTCCTCCAGTCATCATCAGTACCCTGCGGATGATATGCCGCTCTACATCGCGCCGCAATCTCCGGGATACACTTAGGCAATGAAGAAGCGTTGCATGAGCGACATATCGCAGAAGCGATTGTTGGATTGGTACTCGGACAGTTACCGTCAGCTACCCTGGCGAGAAACCCGGGATCCGTATCGGATTCTTGTCTCCGAGGTCATGCTGCAGCAAACGCAGGCGGAGCGCGTCGTTCCAAAGTACCACGCATTCCTCGACCAGTTTCCGACGCTGCACGATCTCGCCGCAGCACCCGCCAGCGATGTGATCCGGGCATGGGCAGGACTTGGCTACAATCGTCGCGCGTTGAACCTGCAGAAAGCATGTCGTGCCGTCATCGAGCGGTTCGACGGTGTCATGCCGTCCGACACCGCTGATCTTGCCTCATTACCTGGAATCGGACCTTATACCGCGGGAGCGATTGCCTGCTTCGCATTCGAACAGGACGTTGGATTTGTCGACACAAACATCCGTCGTGTCATCCACCGATTCTTGGCTGGACCGGAACTTCCCGAGCCGAAGATGACCGCAAGGGAGATCGATCTAGCTGCAAGCAAGATGGTTCCTTCTGGGAGAGGTTACGAGTGGAATCAGGCTTTGATGGAACTTGGCGCGACGCTATGTAAGGCGCGCTCGGCGGCGTGTGACGCTTGTCCCATTTGCGGTGAGTGTTGGGCGCGAGAAACGATCCAGGACTTGTTGACGAATACTCCGCGCCGAACTACTCATCCGACGGCGAAGTTCGAAACGACGCGTCGTTACTTCCGGGGAAGGATTATTGACGCGCTTCGAGCTGCTGGCGTCGACGGCATGTCATTCTCTGAAATAGGAATTGCAATCAAACCTGACATCGTCGATGGTGACGCTCTCTGGCTCAGTGAATTAATCGCTGGGCTTCGCACCGATGGACTGCTCGTGCAGATCGACCAACAGCAACGCCTCCTACGCGAGGAGGCGCTGCCATATGACGCTAACGGGTTAGACGTAGCGACACGGTACCGCTTGCCTGATTGAATGCACCGCGACGTCATCGAGTCAATCGATTAGTTGCAGTCGTCCCATCGGTCACTTTCGCTCGCGATGCGCTCAGGTCCCTCGTCAACGTGCGCATCGATGAATTCCTGAATCGCGTCGCGATCCACCAGATCGAAGTTCTGATAATGCGTCCAGGCTGTCACAGCAATCGGCTGTTCCATGTCAGGACGCGGCGCGAGAATCAACTTCACGTCGCACTGATTGGCAATGCCCTCAAGTTCGGAAATCTGCTCTGCTGAAACGCTGTCGTTGTACTGGATGACGATGCCGCCATGCTCCAGATTGTGAACCTGGTTCTCGTTGGGCACGGGCTCGTCATGGATACCCCACCTCGCGGTTTGAGCGAAGTGCTGCCCCGACGTTGGTGGATCGGTGTTGTAATCCGCGACGATCGTTCCGTCCGGAACGTGACCGCCACCGAGATCAGCGGCGCTCTCACCTGGCTCCTCGTAGGTAAGACTCTGGAATGCGAGGACGCCGATAACGCTGAGCGCTAGAATGCCAACCACGACGAGGGCGATTGTCCGAATACGCTTCTGGCGTCGTCTGGACTCGGCAGCCGCTGTCCGCCCGCGAGATCGCGATGCACGTCGCTCAGCGAGCGGGTCGAGGCTTTGGGCGCTTGTTTTCGCCGACTGCTCTTGCGGAATACTCGATGTTGCCTTCCGCGCAGGACGTGATTGTGATTGTGACTTTTTTACCAAGACGGTGACTCCCCTTTTAAACCGTAGATTGAATGCACTACGACCTGTCCGGAAAGCGTAACCGATGGGTGATTTATGTTGCAATGACGGCAGCCGGTTTTTGGCCGCCTGCCGTCGCATCACATTGCAGGTTTGTCGAAGCGCTGTGGCTAGTTTTCGGTGCTAGCGTTCTTACTCAACGCAGTGATCTTGAGCGGTAGCCCAAAGAGCGTGATGAAGCCTGCCGCATCCGCGTGATCGTAGACGGCGCTGGCTCCAAATGTGGCAAACGTCTCTGAATACAGCGAATATGGCGACTGGCGGCCTGTGACGATGCAATTCCCCTTGTAGAGTTTGACTCGTACATCGCCACTGACACGCTGCTGGGTCACATTCACGAATGCATCGAGTGCTTCACGCAGCGGCGTGAACCATAGGCCGTCATAGACGAGTTCCGCGTATCGCTCGGCGACCAGATCCTTGTAGTGCAGTGTTTGCCGGTCAAGCGTAATCGACTCAAGGTCCTTGTGAGCTGTGGACAGAATCGTTGCGCCCGGTTGCTCATAGATGCCGCGGCTCTTCATGCCGACGAGGCGGTTCTCGACGAGGTCGATACGACCAACGCCGTGCTGTCCACCAAGTTCATTGAGCAGGTTCATTAATTCGACGGCACCGAGCTGCTGGCCATCGACTGCAACCGGCCAACCCTCATCAAACGAGATGGTGATCTCGTGAGGAGTGTCCGGAGCCTCTTCAGGCGAGACTGTGATACCGAAGATGTCCGCAGGAGGCTCCATCCACGGGTCTTCGAGCTGCCCGCCTTCGTGGGAGAAGTGCCACATGTTGCGGTCACGACTGTAGATGTTCTCCCGTGACGCTCGAATCGGGATCTCGTGCATCTTGGCGTAGTCGATTGCATCCTCGCGGGACGAGATATCCCACTCGCGCCACGGAGCGATGACGGCCATCTCCGGAGCGAGTGCCTGGTAGGTCAGCTCGAAGCGAACCTGATCGTTGCCCTTGCCAGTGCAACCGTGACAGAGCCCATCAGCACCTTCCAGTTTCGCGACCGCGACCTGGTGCGATGCAATGATCGGTCGGGCATGGCTGGTGCCAAGGAGGTATTTGCGCTCGTAGACCGCACCTGCGCGAAGTGTTGGGAAGGCGTACTCCTTGAGGAACTCTTCGCGAAGATCCTCAACGTACAGTTTCGACGCACCAGATGCCAGTGCCTTTTCTTCGAGACCTTCGAGTTCGTCGCTCTGGCCGACATTCGCGGCGAAAGCGATGACTTCGCAGCCGTAATTCTCTTTCAGCCATGGAATGATGATTGATGTATCGAGACCGCCGGAATAGGCGAGGACAACCTTCGAAACCTGGGGCTTTTCTTTCACGCGCTGACTCACTTTCGGTTTGGTAGATCGGTTCGGCTCAAGAGCAGGATGGTGCGTGCCTTCCACACGGGACGGCAGGCCTAGCGCCTGGTACACCTCTGTTGACCGAATAGACTACCACCGACCATGCGTGGGCGCGCTCCAACTTCGTGAAGACCTTCACAAACTTAGCGTCTATGACCGTACCATGCACGAACTCGACGGGTCAAGATGGCGAGAAACTGGAAGCCTTCGTAACCGGTTTGGGGAATCAGCGCGAGGAATCGACGACGAGAAACGCGAGCGCACCGCCGAGGATGACGGCGAGTGGAGTAGCCTGCGACATCGCCGCGCCTGTGTCGCCGTCGAGTCCGAGAATGAGGGCGAGTGCGATTACGAGGATACAGGTGGTGAAGACAGCCATAAGCGCGATCTGCCGTGATACCTGCTGGGTCATCGTTGACTCCTTGACGCTAGAACAAACGAGCCGAACATATGTACGTACACATAGTAGAACGCACGTTCGCTTTTGTCAAGGAGTCATCGTATTTCGAGATTGGCCAGGCTGGGTGTCAAAGTTTCTGCCACCTCCAGGCGATTACGTGTACTTAACGTTCAAGGGCCACATCCCCCGTGGCTGGCTACGAATCAGGTCGATATCTGATTCGACCATCTCGACGATCATTTGTTCGAAGCTGACTTCTGGCGTCCAGCCGAGTTCGGTTCGCGCCTTCTCCGAATCACCAACCAGGAGATCGACTTCAGCTGGGCGAAAGAATCGTTCGTCAATAACGACATGGTCTTCCCAGTTCAACCCTGCGGCCTCAAAGGCGATTTCGCAGAATCGACGGACGCTGTGCGTTCGACTTGTAGAGATGACATAATCATCTGGCTGATCCTGCTGCAACATCAGCCACATCGCGCGCACGTAGTCTCCGGCGAAGCCCCAGTCACGCTGGGCGTCGAGGTTTCCGAGTGGAAGCGTCGTAGCTTCACCTGCTTTAATCCTGGCGACACCATGTGTGACTTTGCGCGTGACGAACTCCAGGCCGCGGCGTGGTGATTCGTGATTGAAGAGGATGCCGGAGACGGCAAACAGGTCGTACGACTCCCGGTAGTTAACGGTAATCCAGTGACCGTAGACTTTCGAAACGCCGTACGGCGAGCGAGGATAAAACGGAGTGTTCTCTGTTTGCGGTACTTCCTGGACTTTTCCGAACATCTCGGATGACGACGCCTGGTACACACGAGCTTCTGGCTTAGCGAGCCGGACTGCTTCCAATAGGCGTGTCACACCAAGTGCCGTGAATTCGCCTGTCAGCACTGGCTGTTGCCACGACGTCGGGACGAACGACTGCGCGGCGAGGTTGTACACCTCGTCTGGTTGGAAATCGCGGATGAGGCTGATCAGGGAAAGTTGATCGAGAAGGTCACCGTGGACCAGTTCAACCTGATCGAGCAAGTGACTGATGCGTCCAATCGTTTCCGTACTCGTTCGCCGCATCATGCCGATGACTCGATAGCCTTTACCAAGCAGCAGTTCAGCGAGGTATGAGCCGTCTTGACCAGTAATGCCGGTGATGAGTGCCGTTTTGCGTGCCTGGCTCACGGACTCTCCCTTCGTCAACGTTTCAAACGATCGCCGGTCTTCGTTCGCGATCCGACAGACGATGATAGACTGCGGACTTGCTGAGTTCCAACTGTGATTCGTGAAAGCACGATGGCAGGTCATGTCCGATCATCCGGTGACCGAACTGACTATGAGCAGGATTTGGCAGGATGGGCTCTATTCGCGCGAGATGCGGACGGTGGATGGCCGCCGAGTATCCGTCGTCTACGGCG
>JBGSWU010000232.1:0-3714 GCA_041751795.1 Thermomicrobiales bacterium | reverse complement strand
GACAAGCGCAGAGACACCTGGAGTTTCCCGGAGGATGAGTTGCGCCTCGTCGAGTTTTTCGCGTGGCCACGGGTCGACACCCTCAGGCCAGATCGTTCCCTTTGGATACTTGTCGATCTCGTCAGCAAGGACGATGATCTTGCCGACACCCTCTGCCTGTAGCAGCCGGACAACGTCGGCGACCGGCTGCGCGCCAACCGCCTGCTGGCCGCCCGTCATTGCAACATGGCCGTTGTACAACAGCTTGTAGGTAATGTTGACACCCGATGCCACCGCAGCACGAATCGCCAGCGAACCGGAATGGAAGAATGTCCCGTCACCGAGATTCTGGAACATGTGATCAGCCTGCGAGTACGGAGCCTGTCCGATCCACTGTGCACCTTCGCCGCCCATCTGCGTCAGCCCAACACCCTCGCGTCGTGGATCGTTCGAAAGCTGAACGAGGGTATGGCAGCCGATTCCCGCGCCAACGACTGAGCCATCAGGCACGACCGTAGAGCGATTGTGCGGACATCCGCTGCAGAAGAACGGTGCGCGAGACGAGCCAAGCGTTAGAAACTCTCGGCCTCGTGCCCGCTTCAGGACGTCCAGACGTTCAGCAAACGGCTCGTCTCCGACGTAACGGCCGAGCCGGGCGGCCAGCGCAGGAGCGATACGGTCGGGAGTCAACTCGCCATCTATTGGGACGAGCACCGACCCTGCTTCATCTTCCTTGCCAAACACGAGTGGTCGTTCCTTGAGGTTGTAAAGAACATCCCGGATCTGCCGTTCGATGAACGCTCGCTTTTCTTCGATGACGAGGATTTCGTCGAGGCCATCGGCAAATTCACGAATGATCGCTGGATCGAGCGGCGAGATCATGCCAAGCTTGAGGATCCGCACGCCATCGCGAGCGAGGCGCTCGTCGCCGAAGCCAAAGTCACTTAACGCCTGACGCATCTCATAGTACGTTTTCCCAGCCGCCACGATACCGATCCTGGCGGACGGCCCGCCTAGGACGATGCGATTGAGATTATTGGCAGCCGCGTACTGTTGCGCTGCGATCACGCGATTTCGAAACACGTGTGGCTCAGCAGTGACGACGACCGGTGGGACTGTCTGCGGAATCTGCGAATGCTTCCAGGGTTTGCCGTCGATTTCCACCGGGGGTGTAACGGGTGCTACCCGCTCGGGTCCGACATCGACGGTTCCGAATGCATCAGCGACATCGGCGACGATCTTCATTCCCACCCATGAGCCGCAGTATCGGGACAACGCAATTCCGTGCAACCCGTAGTCGAGCACTTCCTGCACGTCACCGGGATACAGCACTGGCATCCCGAGATCGGTCAACGAGCCTTCTGACGCCGACGCGAGTGTCGACGACTTACAGGCGGGATCGTCTCCGGCCAGAACCAGCACTCCACCATGCTCGCTCGCGCCAACCAGATTCGCGTGGCGCATCGCATCGTGGGCGCGATCGAGCCCCGGTGCTTTTCCGTACCAGATGCCGATGACACCATTGATATCGTCTCGCGGCTGAACGAGTTGCTGGGTGCCCCAGATTGTGGTCGCGGCGACCTCTTCATTGAGGCCCGGATGGATGCGGACACCATGCTGGTCAAGGAGTTTGCTTTCGCGCTGCATCGCCATGTCATAGCCTGCCAACGGGGAGCCCTCGTACCCGGATACGAAAGTAGAAGTTCTCAGACCTCGGCGCACGTCGGCCTTACTCTGTTCGATCGGAAGGCGAACCAGTGCTTGAATACCAGTCAGTAGCACGCGACCGCTGTCGCGCTCGTACCGCGTACGCATGGTGAGATCGTCAACGATCTGCATTATGGATCCCTCGATTCTGGTGCTGTCTCGACAGGCGCAAACGGTGCAACCTCGTCCACTTCGACGACCACCTGATGGGAACTACTATAACGGTTGGACCATCGTCGCGGTTACCTGAATTCCGACGTAGCATCGGTCTGTTAAACCTGAGAAAGCGGCATGCCGTGTAACTAATTGCACTGGCACCAACGACTCGATTTCCCGATTCGACGTTTTGAAACGTCGTCGAATCGTTCAAGTTACAGCGAGGAATCCGAGTAAGGTACCGAGTCGACTACAGCAACAGTCAACCTCAAGGGTTGTCGCGGTCAAGGATCGACATTCTTCGCCATCGATAGTTCGTCAATGAACTGTCCGTTAACGCACAGCGAGCGATGGCGAGTTCCTTCGATCTCGTAGCCCATCCGGGTGTACAACTGAATCGCAGGTGCGTTGTCGACGCGAACGGTCAATTCGAGACGGCGGATTCCTGACGACGAAGCCCAGTCATCGAGCACATGGAACAACTGAGTACCGATCCCCTGCCCCGCGAAGCTTTGTCGGACACCAGCGACGACATGCGCAACGTGCCGGACACGATTGAACTCGCCTCCGGACGCCGCGACATACCCTCCCAACTCGCCAACGTTTTCCGCAACGATGATCGTTGAGTTTCCAGCAGCCAGCACCCGTATGATTTCATCGCGCTGTTCAGCAACTGATGTTGTTCGCTCTCCCCGCTCGTACATCATCAGCGATGTCTCGGAATCCAGGCGAAGGCAGAGATCGAGGAAGTTCTGGGCGTCATCGACGTTGATGTGTCGGATGGTCGTCATACGGGTCTCCAGCAGATCGGTGCCAACCATGCGAAAGGCCCGCCGCATGACCGGTCGGGCCTTTCATCGCGCTCTGGGTGGAGATGGGGGGAGTCGAACCCCCGTCCAAAGCCCTCAGCGGAAGATATCCTACAAGCTTAGTCGATACTTTTCGTCATCAGCGGGAGCTACTACCGACAATATATCCCGTGACCAGCCAGATTATCTTTCGCGGCCTTATCCAGCGCTGGGAACCGCGGCATTCCGACTAAGTGACGCCTGTTTTCGAACCGGCCGGAATGCGGTTCGTCAGACGTACGCTACCTAATTGGGTTAGGCGGCGTAAGCAAGCTGTGGCTTGCCATTTCTGTTTTCGCCTCCTGATTTACGAGGCCTGGAGGCGAACCTCGGCTTGCAATCTTCGCACCTACGACCCTGTCGAAACCAGACATCCCCGTATGGTGCGCGACCGTTAGTATACACCTTTAGTCGCGTTGACGCAAGGCTTGTTCGATCTGTTTCTTCGCATCACGCTCGGCGAGTGACTGCCGCTTGTCGTAGTCACGCTTGCCTTTTCCGATGCCGATATCGATTTTCGCGCGACCATTGCGCAGGGCGAGCCGTAGCGGAATCAACGAGTAACCACGCGCTTCTGCTTTGTCTGCCATGTACGCGATCTGAGCACGGTGCAGCAGCAGTTTGCGAGGACGAAGTGGATCGTGGTTGAAGTACGTCCCGGCCTGGCCGTATGGGGATATGTGCATGCCGTAGAGCCACATCTCGCCTCGTTCGGCACGAGCAAAGGCATCACGAATGTTCAATCGACCATCACGAATCGACTTAATTTCTGTGCCCGTCAATTGAATGCCGGCTTCGACTTCTTCCTCGATGAAGTACTCGTGATAGGCACGGCGATTCACGGTGATGATCTTCTCACCGCCGCTTCGACCGCTCGGGTTGGTTTTCGTGGCCGACTTGGCTCGCATCGCTGTGCAATCTAGCAGGACATCAGCTGCCGGTCAACGCGTTCCCATCGTGGGCACGCTATAGTTTCCGCGATCATTCGCGGACGGAGAAGGATACATGACGGAGACGATTCTCG
>JBGSWU010000231.1:0-5614 GCA_041751795.1 Thermomicrobiales bacterium | reverse complement strand
CGCCTTCGTTACCGGCTCAGCGTATTACTTCGCCAGTTCGGGCCAGATCGCCAGTAACACCCGTTCCGCGTCGTGGCGGATGAGGGTCTTGGTCGATGCGAACTCGCCCGGAAGGACGCGGGGAACGAGGGTTCGGAGCGTATCAACGTCCGGCTCGACTGGCTCGGCACCGCTCGCGCCGTACCGTGTCAGGAGTTCCTTCGGGTAGCGCGTCGGGCCGTTGGTGTTGACGATGACTGTATCCACCCGGCGTCCGAGATAATGATGGATTCTGCGGACGAAGTCGGATGCCTTGTAGCCATCGGTTTCACCGTGCTTGGTCATGACGTTACAGATGTAGACGAGTTCTCCATCGCAAGAGCGGATCGCTTCGGCAACATCCTCGACCAACAGGCAGGGGACGACGCTCGTGTACAGGTCACCGGGGCCGATCAGCACCTTGTCAGCACGTTCGAGTGCCTTCCGTGCCCGGCTCGCCGCCGACACGGGAGGATCGAGATAGACACGCTCGATCGGCAGGACCGTCCGATCCCAAGCTTGATCGATTGCTGATTCACCGCGAACGATCGTCCCGTCGCTCAACTCGGCGCAGAGGGTTGACTGGTCGAGCGTCACCGGAAGGACGCGGCCAGCGGCATTCAACAGTTCCTCTGCGTCCTCGATCCCACCCATCAGGTCGCCGTCATTGAGGTCCTGAAGCGCATGGAGGATCAGGTTGCCGAGTGAGTGGCCACCAATCGGACCATCGTTACCGTTTGGCGCGTCTGGAAAGCGATAGGAGAACAGATCACCCCAGAGGCGGGAGCGGCGTGACAGCGCAACCAGTGCCTGCCGCAGGTCGCCGAGCGGAAGTGGACGACCGAACTCGTCCATCAATTTGCGCGACGAGCCACCGGAGTCGGCCATCGTGACGATCGACCAGAGCATGCCTGGTGCAATGACGTGTTTGAGTTCCGACAGCATCGTAAACGAGCCGGTTCCCCCGCCAATCGTGACCACTCGCTCCTGAATCTGGAAGCGCACCCTGTCGTTCCCCCTTTGATAAACTGGCGTTACCTTCCCATTTTTGATGATACCGCCTCGGTGAAACTGGCGTTGTCCCAAGCGGAAACGGTGCGCAGAGCGTGACGTTCATCGCGATCTTGCAATTCCAATCAGTGCTGATGAATGATGGTTCAATCGAGTTGTGGCGCTCGCGAGGAATCGGGAGCAGCGATTGATCAAGTGGGAGCGCAGGGCGACGGCGTGCGACGTATTCAGTTCATTCGGGGTCGCGTCGATCCGCTGCTGATTGCCGCGTTGCTGCTGGCAACCGGAACAGCGATTCTGTCTGGCTGGGTCTCGATAACTGTGTTCGACCGTCTTCCGCACGTCGAAGACGAGGTGGCGTTCGTGTTTCAAGCGCAGACGCTGGCGAGCGGAGAGATTGTTGCGGAACCCCCTGCGCTTCCAGAGTTCTTCCGCAACCCGTTCGTCATCGTCCGCGAAGATATGTGGTTCGGAAAGTATCCGCCGGGGTATCCGCTGGTGCTTGCGGCAGGCGTTCTCACTGGAGTTCCGTGGCTGGTCAATCCGCTACTTGGTGGGCTTGCCGTTTTCCTGGTATTCGTCGCGGGACGGCGACTCTATGATGCTTCAACGGGACTGATCGCAGCCGCCCTGCTGGCCATATCACCATTTCTGCTACTACAGGCCGGATCGATGATGTCGCACGTCGCGGCGCTGGTGTGGACGTTGCTGGCAGTGCTGGCCTTCGAGACTGTTGTTCGGCGTGGTGCAATCTGGGCAGCGTTCGCGTGCGGTGCAGCACTCGGGATGCTGGCGCTCACTCGCTCGCTAACGGCGGCTGGCATCGGTCTGCCGATTGCCATCTGGTTGCTCGTGATGATCATCCGTGACTGGCGCAACGTCCGGTTGGCGGCGATCGTCGCTGCCGGTGCGCTGCCGTTCGTTGTTGCGCTGCTCGCTTACAACGAGTTCACGACCGGGAGTCCATTCCAAACGGGTTACGAACTCTGGTGGAACTGGGATCGGATCGGCTTCGGCGAGGGGATCTCCCGCGATGGCAACTACACGTTGCGCGAAGCATGGGACAACATGCGGTCGAACTTGACGTCGTTGTCGATGTATCTGTATGGGTGGCCGGGTCGGCTGAGCCTCGTTCCAGCCGTCGCCGCGACTGTCATGGCGGTCGTCCGCGTCGTCAGGATGCGCCGAACACCTCGCTACCGGGTGCAACGTGTGAGCGAGGCTCAGACCCGCTGGGATCTGTTCCTCGCCGGGACCGTCATCAGCCTGATTGGCGTGCACGTCATTTACTGGACCGACGGCCAGATGTACGGGCCGCGCTATTACTTCGAGATCACCGGGATGCTCGCGCTGTTATCCGCGCGTGCGCTGATCCTTGCGACGCTTGCGGTGAGTGACCGCATTCAGCGCGCTGGTATTCCTCGACCGAGCGCGCAGGCTGCGTCGGCCTGCGCAGTCCTGCTGCTCGTGACGCTGTTGTCGCTTCACAGCGCTCGACATTTCAGCCAGTCGCGCTTCGACGAGTTTCGTGACTGGTATGGCGTGAACCGTGATGGACTCGACACTGTTCGCGCTGCCGACCTCGATGGTGCCATCGTCTTCGTTCACGCCAAACAATGGTCGGAGTATGCGCCGTTCTTTCTTGAGTCAGCACCTGGCCTCAACGATGATGTCATCTACGCTATCGATCGTGGACCTGCAGCCAACCGGCGCCTGATAGCTCGCTTTCCAGAGCGGGAAGCATGGGTGTTTCAGGATGGCCGATTGACACTGTTCGGCTCGCGGGGCGGTTCCTGACGGTCAGCGACGGACCTTACTGGGCGCCAGTTCCGGTTTCGCGGGCTCTCCGAATCTGATCCGCATGCTCATGGGCATGGACGGCGTAGATGCGCAGCCAGTCCTCGGCGCTGTAGGTGCCTGATTCAGAGTGTGTTCCCTGACGCTGCCAATCTGCGTCCGACATCCGGGTCAGGAGTTCGGCGGTTGAGGCCCGCGCTAGCCGGAATGCGTCGAGCGAATGCTCGATTGGGCGGTCATACCAGAGCCGCGCGGCGAACGCGTCCTGATCGTAGCCCCGAATCTGCGGGTTGTCCTCGACGAGAACCAGACGGATGCGGATGGCCGATGTCATCTCACTATCGGCCAGGTGGTGGACCACTTCGCGTGGAGACCATTCGCCGGGAGCCTCTCGTGAGTCCATCTCGGCGTCGTCCGCTCCGATCAACGCGTCCACAATAACGCGATAACCGTCCATATACTGCTCGATCAGTTGCGCTCGTTCGATCGGTGTCACTGTGATCGTTTCCCTTCATGATTAACGCCAGTTGCCGAATTGTGATCGATTTCAACAGGGATCGCAGCGCTGGGCAACGGCCAACGCTTCGGTGGACATTGTTTGTAAAACGACAGGAAGCGCACATATATGCGAGAGATGGGACGAGTTATGCGTGTCTGACAGTGTCGGCGAAACTCCAGAGTCTCACTTTGGAAACAAACGTGTAAGCACATTTCCTCATATCTCAACCGTTGGTCAACCATCATGCATGCTGCCGGTCAATGCTAAGCCGTTACCCTGCGACGGCGATGGTTGTTTCGGCACTGCTGTCGATAGTGCTGCAATTAGAGGACACGCCCGAACATGCAGCAGGAAACGATTGGCGGCCAACTGAAACGTGTGAACACCATCGTTCATCCATCGGTGGTCGCGACGCAAATCGATGGCGAAGCGATTCTGTTGCATGGCGACACCGGAGTGTTCTTCGGACTCAATACGCTAGGAACCGAGATATGGCGACATCTCTGCAGCGGATTGGACTACGACACGATCGTCTCGATTCTTGTAGAAGAGTACAACGCCGAGGAATATCAGATTCGCGTCGATGTCAGCGAGTTTCTCAGCACGCTGGAAGCGAGGGGACTAATCTCCACATCCTCGTGATCGACCAATAAGCATGCGAGCGAATCGGCTTCACGCACGCGTGTCACGGGGCAACGATCTCCGGTTGGTGTTGCACGCCTATGTTGTTCTCATTCGACTCGACGTGTTGCTACGGCGGTCTGGTTTTCAACGGGTTCGCTCCCGTATTGACCGCGTCAACGAAGTGACAAGAACGTCAGATGACGACGATATTCGCCGGGCGCGTCACTACGCCCGGCGAATCGAGAATGCGTCGCACCTACCTTTTGCTCGGGATACGTGTTTGTACAAATCACTTACCCTGCATGCATGGTTGCGGCGACAGGGATTTCTGAGTCAAATTGTGATCGGCGTTTCGCGAGATGACTCCGGGATGTTGTCTCATGCCTGGGTTGAACTGGATGGTCATGTCGTGAACGACGACCGAACAGTGGTGTCAAGGTTTTCTCCGCTGCGCCAAGGCTCGACGGAGGATGGTGATTCTGCCACGCAGTACGTTCGGACGTCAGCTCTACCTCAGTATGGGGAGAGGATCACGTAGTGGCGGCCGTTGACACACGTATGACAGGCAGGGGCTCAGAATGCTCCGTCACGGAGTCCTTAGCGCCATCGGCATGCATATACGAAATGTACGGTTTGCGAGTTCGAAGTAGTCTGCCGCTTCCACTCGAACCCTTTGCATGCTCAAGCGATCTGAAGCCGGAGATTGTGATCTGCCGGGCGCGCGATCCGATTGAACCGGATGGGACGCTTACGGGCGTGGTCAGGTCTCCAGGACTCGGCGATATCGCACGATACTATCGCGGCAGCGCTGGTTGCTGGATCTGGAATCGGCTGGTAGGCACGTTATTCATCTCACCCGATGGAAGCCTGATACGGGTTGCGTTGGATGACGACGCCAATCTTGAGGCACTCGGTCACCTGTTAGTCGGACAGGCCGTGATTATCGCGTTGCATAAGCGTGGATACCCGGTACTCCATGCAAGTGCAGTTTGCGTTGCTCGAGGAGCGATTGCGTTTCTGGCCCCGTCCGGTTTTGGCAAGACGACGATGGCAGCAGGCTTTGTCCGTCATGGAGCGACGTTGCTGACCGATGACGCGCTGTCTCTCACTGAACGCATCGACGGTTTCTATGGCCAGCCTGGGGTGCCGCATATGAAGATGTGGCCGCAGACTGCCTCTTCATTCCTGAATCATCCCGACGATTTGCCGGACCTCGTTACGGCTCCTGAGAAAAAGCTCCTCCAGTTCGGCGATCGGTATGCGTTTGCTGAACACCCGGCTCGGGTGACGGCGATGTATGTCCTGAGGCGGTACGATCCGCGACACACCCAGCGGGCAGATATCACGGTTCGGAATCTGGTTGGTCACGAAGGCATCGCTGCACTTTTGGCGCACACCTCGCACCGCGTGACACTCCTGCCGGCTGATTGCGCCCGCCTGCTACCGATCTATGCACGACTCTTGACGCGGGCTTCCGTAAAAGTTCTCAGTTATCCAGAAGGCGCTGAATATCAGCATGCAGTTTATGGACGACTGCTTGCCGACCTTGGGGACAATCGATGAGTGGCCTGGCGGTAGTGTTCCACCGTGATGGTCGCAGCGTTGTCGATGCGTCGATCTGGTCGATGCTTGCCGCAGCCCCGTATCGTGGCCCAGATGGAATGT
>JBGSWU010000230.1:0-2428 GCA_041751795.1 Thermomicrobiales bacterium | reverse complement strand
GGTCTTCTACATCCAGGAGTACATCAACAAGCCGGGCCGCGATATCCGCGTCTTCTACGTCGGCGGCGAGGTGATCGCAGCGTCATATCGGAACGCCGAGCACTGGATTACCAACGTCGCTCGTGGCGCAACCTCGACCGCTTGCCCGATCACTGACGACATCGTCGAGATATCCCGCGCCGCCGCGAACGCAGTCGGGGCAGAGATCGCCGGCATCGACGTCGTCGAAACCGACGACGGATTGAAAGTCATCGAGATCAACGGTGGAGCCGAGTTCAAGGGACTGCGCAGCACGACCGATGTTCCGATCGCGAAGGTGATCGTCGAACACGCGATCAGAACGGTTGTGATGCGCAATGCGTGATGCTTTGATGCAGACCAGAAGAACGGCGTCGATGAGGAACAACACCCCACGCCGTGTCATCCACCTGACCGCCCTCACTGCGAGGCGGCCGCTTGACAGACAACATAGTTGCTGAGCAGCAGCGAAGGATCTCTCCTTCACGACGATTCAGAGGACACGAGAAGGAGAGATCTTTCACCGCGGGAGCCCTCTTGGCACAGCATGACAGAGGGGAATTGTCGACCCAGTAGCAAAGCGCCAACGACCACCACTACCAGGGGAAGGAACAGATGTCACAGTTAACTGCTTCCATTGTCGGAGGATCAGGATATACAGGCGGGGAGTTGCTACGGCTGCTGCTGGCTCATCCCGGCGTTGAGGTCACCCAGGTGACATCGCGCTCGCTGGCCGGGAAACTGATTACGAGCACACACCCGAACCTGCGAAAGCGAACGACGCTGAAGTACATCGGACCGGATGCACTGGAACGCACGGATGTGCTATTCCTTTGCCTGCCACATGGCGCGTCGGCACCCCATGTCGAGGAGTACCTTGAAAAAGCCAGCGTCATCATCGACCTGAGCGCCGACTTCCGCTTGAAAGACCCGAACTTTTACCCGACCTGGTACGGCTGGGAGCATCCGAAGCCGGAGATGCTCGCCCCATCTGCCAGTGTCTACGGGTTGCCGGAAATCCACCGCGAAGAAATCAAGACGGCGAGCTACATCGCCAGCCCAGGCTGCAATGCGACAGCGTCGATTCTCGGACTCTGGCCTCTGGCGAAGGCAGGGCTGCTCGACCCGGCCATGCCGATCGTCGTCGAAGCCAAGTCGGGTTCATCCGGCGCAGGCGGTGAGTCTGGCCCTGCCAGCCACCACCCCGAACGCAGCGGAATCATGCGCGCATTCAAGCCAACCGGACACCGCCACTCAGCCGAGGTCATCCAGGAACTGGCCGTCGATGGCTTTTGCCCGAAGGTCAGCTTTACCGCCACCTCGGTCGAAGCGGTGCGAGGAATCCTCGCCACCTGTCACGCATTCACGAATGAGCCTGTGACGGACAAAGACCTCTGGCAGGTCTACCGCGCGGCCTACCGTGATGAGCCGTTCGTCCGGCTGGTCAAAGAGAACAGCGGCATCCACCGTACGCCGGAGCCGAAGATCCTTTCCGGCACGAACTTCTGCGATGTCGGTTTCGAGGCCGATCCGCACTCGAACCGCGTCGTCGCGCTTTCCGCCATCGACAATCTGATGAAGGGCGCGGCGGGTCAGGCAGTCCAGGCGATGAACATTCGCCACGGATTCGAAGAAACGTCAGGACTGGAGTTCCTAGGACTGCATCCGATCTAGCGTGCGGTGGTCGGGAATCGGGATTCGGGACTCGGGAGGCATCGACATGAATAGGCTCCTCCAACACCCCCGAATCCCAACTCCCGATTCCCGCCCCAAAGGGGCACACATGATCGTTATCAAACTCGGCGGAAGTGCCGGGATCAATGTCGATTACACACTTGACGATCTCGCGGCCCTCTGGCCAGGGGAACGAGTCGTCTTCATCCACGGTGCGAATGCTGCGTTGGACGCGTTCATGAAGGAGCATGGTCGGGAGCCACGGCTCGTGACGTCCTCGACTGGACAAGTCAGCCGCTTCACCGATCGCGAGACGATGGACGACATGCTCGCAATCTACGCTGGTCGAACGAACAAACGGATCGTAGAAGGCTTGCAGGCGCGTGGTGTCAACGCCGTCGGACTGTCCGGTATCGACGGCGGGATCGCCCGAGGCATCCGCAAGGACGCTCTGCGTGTCGTCGAGGATGGCAAGCCAAAGATTCTGCGTGGTGACTACGCCGGGAGCCTCAAGGAAATCAACACTGACCTGTTGACGCTGCTGCTCGACACCGGCTACCTGCCGGTCTTGACGCCGCCCGCCTTGTCGCAGAACGGCGAGGCGATCAACGTCGACGGCGACAAGCTCGCCCTCCGATTAGCCCTGGCGCTCCAGGCGAAGGCGCTCGTGATCCTGTCCAATACCGCTGGACTGCTGGCTGATGTCAACGATCCCGACTCGCTCATCCGCCAGATC
>JBGSWU010000229.1:0-16628 GCA_041751795.1 Thermomicrobiales bacterium | reverse complement strand
ACATTTGCGTGACGACTCCACAATGTTACCGTTGCGCCCAAACAGGCCGATTAGAAGTCGCCACGCGTGAGGTGATTGGCCTAGTCCGGGACCTGCCACAATTGCATCAACGTGACTACTTCGGCGTGTGATCCAGGTTTCGATCTGACTGACCGCAACCGTTGGGGATTCATCAAGTGGGAGGAATGTGAGTTCAGGAACCTGTCCCGCTATCACCGGAACGATGGTCGCTGGACTCGCCACGCAAACTAGACCTGCTCCTGACCGAGCCGCAGATTCAGCACTCAAGCGTGGTGCGCCGTAATACGTCGGAGCGCCACCGATGACGAGTACAGTGCCAGTTTGATGCTTGTGGGCAGACGCATCACGACGCGGCAGTATCCGGCGAACCGTCCGCTCATCGATCAACGCCGGTCGGCCATCGATCGCTGCCGACGAGATTCCAATATCGAGGAGTTCGAGTTCGCCGACGCAGGACGCAGCAGGCTCCAGAACCAAACCGATCTTCGGCAGGCCGAGGCACAATGTCACGTCAGCCTGGAACGCACTGGGGGCCGTCGAACCATTCCCAGGGTCCACGCCTGACGGCACATCGATCGCAACGAGCGGCGTACCGCGATCGATTCTGATCATCTTCGCTCGCTCGAACAACTCGGCGACGTCACCCGGCAACGACGCTCGTCCACCGACTCCGTACACGCCATCCAGAATGACGTCCGCGCCGTCAAGTATGTCAGGGGTAGCGATTTCAATCTGATCCAGGAGCGATGACGATACCGGCAACTCGCCAGCGCGTCGCGAGCCAGCAGTCAAAGCCGCGCATCTCCACCCTCGGGCGATCAGCATCGCGAGCGCGACGAGTGCGTCACCGCCATTGTTACCAGGTCCGACGATCGCAACAGCAAAACGCCGCGCTAACGCGCGACGCTTTACATGGACATCAATCCACTCTGCAATCAACGATGCCGCCTCGTGCATCAGATCGGGTTCGGTTCGTCCAGCGGCAACCGCTGCAGCTTCGGCGGCACGCATCTCGTCGGGCGTGACGAGTGTGGTCATCCCGTCTGGCTAGACCCTTTCGTTGCAACGACAACGGCCATTGCATCTCCACGAGAATGTGTCAACGAAACAGAGAAGTGTGTCAATCCGAGAAGGGCCGCTCGACGCTTCGCGGTCTCGTGTAGCACGAGAATCGGCTTTCCGCGTCGATTTGGAAGCACTTCAATATCACGCCAACGAACACCCCTGATTCCAGTTCCCAGGGCCTTCATGGTTGCTTCCTTCGCAGCAAACCTCGCTGCAAGTTCATTCACACGTCGACCGTAACGCTCGCGTTCTCGTTCGCTGTAGACGCGGTGAAGAAACCGTTCGCCATGACGGTCCAAAACCCTGGCCACCCGTTCAATCTCGATGATGTCGATGCCCACCTCAACCGGTCCGGCTGCTTCAGGATCCCAGACCGGTGTGTACTCAACGTCCAACGCCGACATACGTGAATCCTAGCGCGCTGACATCAGCGGGGTCGTAGATGTTCCGTCCATCGAGTAACAGTGGCGTCCGCATCGATTCTGCGACGCGTGTCAGGTCGGCCTGCTTGAACTCGTTCCAAGGCGTCACCACACACAGCGCGTCTGCACCCTCTGCAACCTCATACGGTGAGCTGCAGAAGGTGGTCTGAGGAAGCATCTCCCGTGCGTTATCGATCGCAGCGGGATCGTACGCCTTCACTCGGGCTCCACGCTGCTCGATCATCCGGATGATGTCGATGGCTGGAGATTCGCGCATGTCGTCGGTGTTCTGCTTGAACGACAATCCCCAGACTCCCACCTGACGATCCGTCAGATCGCCCAGTTGCTCCTGCAGTTTGTGGACAAACCGCCGTCGCTGATCCGCGTTGATCTCCATGACTGCTCGTAGCAGCTGTGGATGACAATCGGCTTCCTGGGCCATGTACGCCAGCGCTTTGACGTCCTTGGGAAAGCACGACCCTCCAAACCCGATGCCCGCTTCGAGAAAGAGCGATCCGATTCGCTGGTCATAGCCCATACCCTTGGAAACAGTTGTGACGTCGGCTCCAACTCGCTCACAGATCTGTGCAATCTCGTTGATGAACGAGATCTTCGTCGCGAGGAATGAGTTTGACGCGTACTTGATCATCTCCGCCGAACGCCGGTCAGTGATCACAATTGGCGCGTCCAGGACTTCGTACAGCTCAGCCACTCGCTCCGCAGCCGCACGATCATCTGAACCGAGGACGACACGATCAGGGTGCAGGACGTCATGGACAGCAGCGCCCTCGCGCAGAAACTCTGGATTGCTGACGACGGAGAATGTTGCCCCTGGCTGAATGTGCTGCTCGACAATCGATGCCACGAGATCGCCTGAGCCGATGGGCATGGTGCTCTTGTTGACGATAATCGTTTCACCCTGCAGGTGATCGCCGATCATCGCGGCGGCTTTTCGGACGGCACGCATGTCGGCTTCACCGCTGAAGGACGATGGAGTGTCTACGCAGATGAAGACGAACGTTGAATCCGGCACGGCATCGGCGTATGACGCGGTGAACTTCAGTCGGCCAGAGTTTAGATTACGTGCGAGCATATCTGGCAACCCAGGCTCGAAAATCGGACACTCGCCCGCTTGAAGTGATTTAACCTTTTCCTCGTTGATGTCAACGCCGTAGACATCATTTCCAAGGTCCGCAAAAGCGGTACAGTAGACTAGCCCAACATAGCCAGTACCTATGACACTGATTCGAGCCATGAAACGGAGCATCCTTCCTCTGGCGCGGCGATGTCGAGCCCGGTTCGTCCTACGGCTCCTGCGAAGCGAGTTCGCTCGTCGTCAGGGAGACGTTGGCCACCCGCGTCTGGTAATTCTGGCCGGAAGCGTACACCACGATCGCCGCAATTTGCTTCGGCGGAGGCGACAACCCTCTCAGGTCAAAGAAAATCCTCTGCCAGCGGTCGTGGTCGATCTTTGTCGCACGATCTAGTGGGATATGTCGTTCGGCGACGCCAGCGTCGATTGAATAGTAACCGTGTGTCCAAGTTTGTTCGCGATCCTGAACGTCGATGTACTGAATTTGAAGGACGAGTGGCATCTCGGAAAGTTCTTCCGCGACGGTCGTTGGGTTCTGGGCAATGATTCGCGTTTCGAAACTCAGTAGCAGCGAGGTAAATACACGGAGCGTCTTACCGATGCGCTGACGAATTCCGACCTGGGCGACGGCTTCATTCGTTCCCGTCCGTGCGAGTTCGACAACGACTCCATCCCCGAGCGTCGTGACATCCTGAGCGAGTTCAACGATCGCGCCTGTCGAGTCGCCGGTGTGACGCCGGCTTTCCTGTTCGAACTCAATCCATCCAGATAGTCCGCGCGAGAAATCACCGTTTTCGACGAGTTCGCGGACAACCGACGTGATCGTCCCGAACGATCCATCGGCGCCCACCAGTGTTTGCTCGTTGTCTTCCAATCGGATGGTTGCGTCGTCCTCTCGCACAGTCGCAGCCCCATGGAGTACAGCAGCACGCACGAACGGGTCGGATGGATTCGTGTCGTCCGGTTCACTCACGACTTCAACGAGATAGGAACCAGCTTCGCCTCGACCATTCTCGTCCGACATCGTGACCTGCAGTTCACCGACCCGCGTTGTCACTTCGCTGAATCCGTAGGAGCCCCGCGGAGCCATCCCGACATATATCGTGCCCCGCTCAGGTTCGAGAACAATCAACTTGGTTCGTTTCAGGAAGCGTGACGACCGCATCCGGGCGATCCGAACGATGGTGTCCTCGGTGACCTCCACCGTCGAACCATCGAACAGATTCAGCGTTATAACGGTTCCCAGCGCGGTCGAGACGCGATCACCTTCACGGACGACGGCGTTATCGGTCACCAACCGCCAGTCGGCGTCGGCTGATGAGCGGACGAGCGCGCCAGTACCGCTGACGATCGTTATTCGGGCAACCTCAGGCTCGGTAGCATGGCGGTACACCCACGCCGTAGCCGAAACCGCGCCAACGATGATGGCAGTACAGATCAGCGACGCGATGCCGAGGATGATCCACGCTCGCCGGACCTGAATTCCTGGCTCGTCCGTCTGTTGGGTTGCGCTCATCGTCATGGAACGTTTGATGCCGGAGACGACCGTCGTTGTCGAAACTTGGCACGTTGTTCTGCGGCGACGATCTGATTCGCTGCCTGATATCCATTCAGAAACTTTGCATGTTCGACGGCAAACGATCCGTTGCCGATAGCGCGCCGCATCGTGTCCATCTGCCGCTCAATGAAGCGCAAATTATGGATCGATGCCAAACGGTATCCGAGCAGTTCTTTCGAGCGAAAGAGGTGATGAACGTAGGCCACACTGAACGAACGGCAGGTGTAACAATCGCACGTTCCATCAATCGGTTCATCTTTATCCCGATAACTTGACGCTGTCACAGCGATTCGGCCATCTGGTGTGAACAATGCACCACGCCGGGCTACGCGGGTTGGCAGAACACAGTCGAACATGTCGACACCCGCTGCAACGCCGTTCCACAAGTCTTCGGGCGAGCCGACCCCCATGAGATAGCGGGGCTTGTCTTCAGGCAGCGAGTCGATCGACTGGTCGAGCATCGCGGCCATGACGTCTTTCGGCTCGCCAACACTCAACCCACCTATAGCACAACCCTCGACATCCATGTCCGCCAGGAATCTGGCTGACTCTCGGCGCCGGTCAGCATCGAAACCACCCTGGCAGATACCGAACAGCAACCCTCGATGATCGCTTTCCTCCTGGAGTTGGCGGAAAGCATCAATGTTTCGCGGCAGCCAGTCGTGGGTAAGGATCATTGCTTCACGCTGCTCTCGATCGCTCGCGTCGTAGCCGACGCAGACGTCAAGTGCCATCGAAACGTCCGAGCCGAACTGGATCTGGAGTTGCATCGCACGTTGCGGTGACAGATGATGCTTGCTCCCGTCGAGATGGGAGTGAAACGTCACTCCTTCCGGCGACAGCCGCCGGTTCGCAGCGAGGCTGAAGACCTGGTAGCCGCCGGAGTCCGTAAGAATCGGTCCCTCCCACCGCATGAAGCGACTCACGCCACCGAACTGCTCGATGAGATCCGCGCCCGGTCTCAGCATGAGATGATAGGTGTTTGCGAGTATGATCGAGGCACCGACGGCGCGAATGTCGACGGGGTCAAGTGATTTGACCGTAGCCTGAGTACCTACCGGCATGAATGCAGGCGTCGGCACATCTCCTCGTGGCAAGGAGAGGACACCCACCCTGGCACGACCGTCCGTTTTCCGGATCGCGAAGTTCACTGCGCTCATGACGTTCATTATGCCAATCGGGACATGCACACGATGACTCGTTCCAGATCGCTCGATCGCGCTCGCCAGCGTGTCCTGATAACTATCTTCAACCTGCTCTACACGCGGTTAGGATTCCTCCATGAAACAACTGGGCGGGTTGTGTATGGCGCAGCGTGGAATGGTCGACGCCGGCACGTCGTTCCGGTTGAAGCCCGAGGAACGATGCTCGATATCGGGTGTGGCGAAGGCCGGTTACTCGCGAAAGGGCTGGTCGAAAATATCCCATCGTTCGGAGTGGAGCCTTCGATCGGGATGGCACGTCGTGCGCGCCGTCGAAGTGTTTCGGTCATCGTAGCGACAGCGCAGGAGTTGCCACTGCGGTCAGGCAGCGTCCAGCACATCTTCGCCACATATCCTGGTCCATGGGTCATCGACGCCGCAACTTGGGACGAACTGGCGCGAGTCAGTCGTCCGGGAGCGACAGTTTGCCTCCTCCTGGGCGGAGACATTCAACGAGGACCCGGAGCATGGTTTCGCAAGCGGCTGATCCGAATGGCGTATGGGAATGCCGATAACGCGCCCGCGTCTCTACCGCAGTTGGGAAACGCACACATGACAGGTCGATATGAGCACGTTGATGACGAATGGGGACGCGCGGTCATCTGGACTGGGCAGAGACGCGATTGAACCGTAGTCCAAACGGCGCAAGCGTGACCGGCAGCATTGAACACAGTGTTTGATTGCGAATCACGCCAAGTCGCTAACACTCGCACAAGTAAAACGCCGAGCAAGGTGCTCGACGTCGGAACGACTTTCGCTACGGTGAAGGCAAAGCCAACCGTCGTCTCGCAGGAGCTTGCCGGGAACTAGGACGAGGCTGGCGATCGTTCGACGAAAATTTCATCGTCCAGTGAGTCGAGGTCGGCCAGGGGGTCATCCTTCGATGGAGCAACAGGCGTCGGAGGAGTGGCCGTTTCGGCGGTGTTCGTTCGAGTGCCGGTCGCGGCCCTGTTCGGGGTCGCAGTCCCGTCAATTGCCGACGGGATCGATTGCGCGAGTTCTTTTGTCTCACGCTCAACGTCGGTCATCGTGCCCTTCATCTCGTCCATCGTGGAACGGATGTCGCTGGTCGAATCATTGAACTCGCGGGTAAGGTCATTGGTCGCCCGACGAAAGTCGCGGACGGCCTTTCCTACCTGTGCGCCGATTTCGGGCAATTTACCTGGGCCAAAGATAATGAGAGCGACGACCATGATGACCATGATCTCCATACCGCCCATGCCGAGTAAGCTCATGAGTAGACTCCGGGATAGCCTGGCGAGTACGCCAGAGATGGATAAACGCGGCACAGCAACGAACATCTAGTATACCATCGGACCCTGTCGATCCGGCTCGAACAGAGATAGACGATGCTGAACAAACTACGTAAAAACCGACGGGATGGTTCTTCACCTGCCGATGGAGAAACGTATCTGATCGTCGGACTTGGAAATCCAGGCAAGCGCTACGAGCGGACTCGTCACAATGCTGGATTCATGGTCGCCGACCAGCTACATGCGAGACTTCCAGGTGGAACGTCCCGTAGCCGGTTCCAAGCGGAACTGTACGAAGCGCGCGATGGCGAGAAGCGTGTCGTATTGGCAAAACCTCAGACGTTCATGAACGAGAGCGGAATCGCCGTCAGCCAGATCGCTCGATGGTACAAGGTCCCTCGTGACAAGCTACTTCTGATTTATGACGAACTCGATGTGCCGTTCGGTTCGATCCGTCTCAGAGCGAATGGCAGCGCGGGTGGCCATAACGGCGTGTCATCAGTAATCAAACATCTGAACACCCCGGACTTCGCACGGCTTCGAGTTGGGATCAGCCGGCCGAATAACGTCGCGACGGTTCCATACGTCCTGTCTCCGTTTGCAAGTGACGAGAATAAGTGCCTTGCGGACGTGATCGACAGGTCTGTCGAGGCAGCTCTGCTTTGGCTTCGTGACGGCATCATCGTCGCGATGAACGAACACAATCGACGTATCGGAACGTCGGGGGCCGAAGACAACTTGTCCGGAACAACCGTTGAGGCACCGAAGGCCACAATCGAGACCGTCACCGATTCCAGCGATTGACAAACCTAGATGCTAACCCTGCTCGTTTTCAGCAGCACCGGTGACGCCCCACTATAATCCAGCCAGGCCAGAATCAAATTCTGGCAGGGGGAAGTTGCGCAAACCCGTTCGGGAGCGGGGTGAAGGGTGAGGGAATGGAAGTTTCACGCGTTGTTGTCGTCGGAACGGGCACGATGGCAAATGGAATCGTTCAGGTGATGGGACAATCGGGCCTTCCAGTTACGATGATTGGGCGGACCGAAAACAGCCTCGACGGTGCGATCGCCACGATCAGGCGGAATCTACAGCGGTCGGTCGATCGAAACCGAATGACCAGCGACGAGATGGATCTCGCCATCTGCATGATCGACCCGACGACCGAGTATTCAAGCGTTGCTGAGGCCGACATGGTCATCGAGGCGATCTCAGAGGAACTGGACGTCAAGCGTGAGATTTTCGAGCGAGTCGACGAACTCGCACCAGAGCGAACGATCATCGCGTCCAATACCTCGTCGATTCCGATCACGACACTGGCTGCATCGACGGGTCGTCCACATCAAGTGATCGGAATGCACTTCTTTAACCCGGTCCCGGCTATGCAACTGGTTGAAGTCGTCCGAGGTTTGATGACAGACGAGGAGACGGTCCAGACGACCGTTGCGCTCGCGAAAAAGGCAGGAAAAACCCCTGTCGAGGTAAACGACTTCCCGGGCTTTATCTCGAACCGGGTCCTGATGCCGATGATCAACGAAGCGATCTTCTGTCTGATGGAAGGCGTCGCGACGAAAGAGAACATCGACGAAGTGATGAAGCTTGGCATGAATCATCCGATGGGACCGCTAGCGCTGGCCGACCTGATCGGACTTGACGTCTGCCTGGACATTCTAGAGGTACTACAGCGCGACTTCGGGGACTCGAAGTACCGACCGTCTCCGTTGCTCCGGAAGATGGTTGCTGCAGGCAAGCTTGGCCGCAAGACAGGCGAAGGCTTCTACAATTATCGACAGTAGCCAGCCGAGGACGGAACTCACAGTTGAAACGAGGTATGCGAGATGACGCTCCTCTTCAACGACGAAGAGCAGACACTGATTCAAGCGGTGCGCGAATACGTCCAACGCGAAGTCTCGCCTCGTGCTAACGATCGTGACGAGGCTGGCAGCTATCCCGTTGAAGAACTTCGTGCTGCTGCCGAGAACGGATTCATGGGGCTGGCGGTACCTGAGGAATTCGGTGGTTTCCCTCTCTCAGCAGCAAGCACGGCGATCGTCTATGAAGAGATCAGTAGAGCCTCAGCATCGGTCGCTGTCATCCTGTCCGTCCACAACTCACTCACCTGTAATGCAATCGAGCAATTCGCAACGTCGTCGATCAAGGACCGGATGCTGCCGCGTCTGGCCGCAGGTGAACTGATCGGCGCGTATTGCCTTACTGAGCCACAGGCCGGTTCTGACGCTGGCGCGATCGCCACGCGCGCGGCGTGTGACGGAGATGGTTGGCGAATCAGCGGTCAGAAGGCGTTTATTACATCTGGAGCGCACGCCGGTGTCTACATCGTCTTCGCCGTCACCGATCCAGACGCGCGAACGTCGAGGCGGATAACGGCGTTCGTCGTCGAACGAAACTCGCCCGGTATTGTGGTCGCGCCGAAGGAAAAGAAACTTGGCCTGCTGGCGTCCGAAATCAACGGAATCTCGTTCGATGGAGTTATCGTGCCTGCTGACAACGTCCTCGGTGACGTTGGTGGAGGGTTCGGCATCGCGATGTCCCTGCTGGCAACTGGCAGGATCGGAATCGCGGCGCAAGCCGTCGGCATCGCCCAGGCAGCTCTCGATGCCAGCGTCGAGTACGCGAAGAACCGCAAGCAGTTCGGTCACGCGATTGCCGAATACCAGGCGATCCAGTGGAAACTGGCCGATATGGCGACGGAAATCGATGCTGCGAGATTGCTTGTTCGGCATGCCGCGTTGCTGAAGGACGCCGGAATGGATTACATGCGTCAGGCGTCGGAAGCGAAGTTGTTCGCCAGTGAACTGGCTTCCCGAGCGGCTGGCCATGCGATCCAGGTTCATGGAGGCTACGGCTACATCCGAGACTTCGGCGTCGAGCGCTTGTATCGAGATGCAAAAGCCACGGAACTGTACGAAGGAACGTCTGAAATCCAGCGTCTGGTCATCGCGCGAGCATTGCTGGGACAATAGCCTTAAAAATGCTTTCACGTCGGCGACCTCACGACTAAGGAGGCGGCAGTGTCACAACAGAACACAGATTTCCACGATCCGCGCTACCAGGGTGCGCCGCCGGAGAACCAGGAATTCACGACGTTGTCCGGCGAACCGGTCAAGCCGATCTACACCCGCGCCGATGTCGAGCAGCTTGACATTGACGAAGCACGCGACATCGGCAGACCGGGGCAGCCTCCCTACACCCGTGGAATTCATGAGTCGATGTATCGCGGCAAGCTCTGGACAATCCGGCAGTTTGCGGGGTTTGGCTCCGCTGAAGAAACCAACGCTCGATTCCGGTATCTGCTCGATCACGGCGAAACCGGGCTTTCGATAGCGTTTGATTTGCCAACGCTGTATGGTCGGGATACCGACGATCCGATGTCCCACGGCGAGTTCGGAAAGTGCGGTGTCGCCGTTTCGTCCCTCGCTGACATGGAGATACTGCTCGATGGTATCCCGCTGGACGCTGTGACGACTTCGATGACGATCAACGGTCCGGCAGCGGTCATTTGGGCGATGTACATCGCAGCAGCGGAGAAGAAGGGCGTGTCACGGGACCGTCTACGCGGCACATTACAGAACGATATCCTCAAAGAGTTCACTGCTCAGAACGAGTACATCTTTCCACCGACTCCGTCGATGAAACTAGTGACGGATACGATCGAGTTCTCAACGCGGGAAATGCCACTCTGGAACTCAATATCGATCTCCGGTTATCACATCCGCGAAGCGGGAGCGACGGCGACGGAAGAACTGGCGTTCACCCTTGCAGACGGTATCGCCTACGTCGAGGCGGCGTTGGAACGCGGACTCAAAATCGACGAATTCGCTCCCCGGCTGTCGTTCTTCTTCAACTGTCACAACGACTTCTTTGAAGAGATCGCGAAGTTTCGCGCAGCGCGACGAATCTGGTATCGCGTCATGCGCGAGCAGTTCGGCGCGACGACGAAACGCTCCTACTGGATGCGGTTCCATACGCAGACTGCCGGTTGCTCGCTGACGGCCCAGGAACCGGAAAATAACGTCATCCGAACAACGATTCAGGCGCTGGCTGCAGTCCTCGGCGGTACCCAGAGTCTGCATACGAACTCCCTCGACGAAGCGCTTGCCCTTCCGAGCGATTGGGCGGTACGAATTGCCGTGCGGACCCAGCAGATCATTGCCCACGAAAGCGGTGTGACAAACAGCGCAGATCCGCTTGGCGGCTCATACATGGTTGAGGCGATGACAACGGAGATGGAGCAACGCGTCCTGGCAATCTTCGACGAGATTGACGGACTCGGAGGCGTCATTCCGGCGATTGAAGCCGGATACTTCCAGCGTCGAATCTCCGATAGCGCCTACGCGTATGAACAGGCGCTCACCGAACAGCGTAAAGTCGTCGTCGGCGTCAATGCGTTCCGATCTGAAGAAGATCCCGACATCCCGATTCTCGAAATGGACCCGCAAGGCGAGGGACGTCACCTTGAACGGCTAGCTCGCGTTCGGGCCGATCGCGACGCTGCCGCGTGGCAGGCAGCGCTCGATAACCTCGAAAATGCGGCGAAGCGAGATGAGAACGTCATGGATTATCTGATTGATGCCGTAAAAGCGTACGCCACTGTCGGGGAGATCACCAATCGCTTGCGCGGCGTCTATGGCGTGCACCAGGCATTACTGGTCGTCTGAGTTGTCGGTATCGTCAAAGCAGCACCCACAGTGGCATGCACGAATCCGAAAGGTAGTCGCAGATGGTTGAGGTTCAAGCGCGTCCAACTCCAATCCGAGTGTTGATTGCCAAACCGGGGCTGGATGGCCACGACCGCGGTGCCAAGGTGATGGCGCGAGCCCTTCGCGACGCCGGAATGGAAGTCATCTATACCGGTCTGTTTCAGACCCCGGAGATGATTGCGCGTGCTGCCGTCGACGAAGACGTTGATGTCATTGGACTGTCGATCCTCTCAGGCGCCCACCGAGCGCTGTTTCCAAAGATCTTCAGCGAACTGGAATCCGCCGGGTTGTCCGATGTCCTCGTCGTCGCAGGCGGCACGATTCCGAATGCCGATGTGGAAGAACTGAAGGCACTGGGCGTTGCTGAAGTATTCGGCCCTGGAACGCCACTGGACTCAGCAGTCAGGTTCATTCGCGAGCACGCGCCTCAGCGGGGTGACGAGTGACTGCAACGTCGACAGATACGCTCATTGCCCGTTTTCGCAACGGCGAAAGGCCAGCACTGGCCCGACTCGTGACCTACGTTGAAAACGAACGTCCTGCGGGCCTTCGCGCGATGGCAGAGTTGTATCGTGACACCGGCAATGCGTATGTTGTCGGCATCACCGGTCCACCTGGTGCTGGAAAAAGCACGTTGACAAACGCGGTCATTCGCGAATACCGGACACGGGGGAAGACGGTCGGTGTTCTGGCGATCGACCCATCGAGTTCGCTGACCGGTGGAGCGACCCTGGGTGATCGAATTCGGATGTTGGAGAACTTCGAAGACGACGGCGTCTACATTCGTTCACTTGCGACACGGGGAGAAATGGGCGGCCTATCGATGGCCGTCGGTGCCGTCACACATCTTCTCGACGCATATGGATTTGATGTCGTCGTCGTCGAAACCGTCGGTGTCGGTCAGGACGAGGTGGACATTGCCGAACTCGCGGACACCACGCTGTTACTACAGGTGCCCGGCCTCGGCGACAGTATCCAGACAATCAAGGCCGGGGTGCTCGAAATAGCTGACATCCTGGTCGTCAACAAAGCCGACGTAAAGGGCGCAGAAAGCGTCGTCCGTGATCTCCGCAACATGCTGCGACTCGGCGAACATGGGCCGTGGCTTCCTCCGATCCTCCGCACGGTCGCCGTCCACGGAACTGGCATCGAAGAATTGCTCGACACGATCGACAAACACCGTTCGCATCTCGAATCGTCTGGCGAGGGGCGGGTTCGGCGTGAGCTGCGGGCACAGCGGGAAGTGCTTCGGTTGGCCCAGAACTGGATTGCTGGCCAACTGGAGGCCACGCTTCAAGATTCGGAAATGACGCCCCTGCTCACAAACCTATTGAAGCGCGACATCAATCCGTTCGAGGTCGCTGAGGAACTCGCCCGACGGACGTCGACGCGGATTCAGTCCAGACGGTGACCGGCCCGGCGGGCGATCAGTCCTGCCGTCGCTCCTGCGCCAACGCCGTTGTCGATATTGACGACCGCCATTCCAGGAGCACATGTCGAAAGCATCGTCATCAGCGCAGCCTGCCCGCCGGACGCGACACCGTACCCAACCGATGTCGGCAGTCCGATCACCGGAACATCAACCAGACCTGAAATCACCGACGGCAGCGCACCGTCCATCCCGGCAGCAACGATAATGACGTCGGCACCATCGCGGATTACACGACGAAGCGGCTGAATCAACCGATGCAGGCCTGCAACACCAACGTCTGCAACGATTTCAACACGGCAGCCAATTTCGCTCGCTACGGTGGCTGCCTCTCCAGCAGCCATCAGGTCAGATGTTCCGGCAGTAAAGATCGCTACTCGTCCGCATTCTGGAGGCTTTGAATCGTCACCTTGGACCAGTACCGCGGTCTGTCCTGGGAAGGGCCACGTTGCTTCAACGTCTTCGCCGATCCGACGAGCAATCCGTTCCGCTCGGGTTGAGTCAATCCGCGAGACGATCGCACGCGAGCCGTGTGCAAGCAGTCTCGAGCACGCGGCAACGAGTTGGTCATCAGTTTTCCCGTCACCGTAAACGACTTCAGGAACACCAGTTCGGGCGTGCCGTCCGTAGTCCATCCTCGTTGCGACGTCGAGCACTTCTTCAACTTCACCTGCCAGTGCCGCTTCGACGGCGGAAAACGGATCACGCATGCTTTTCGGGACCCTTCGATGAAAATACGGATTGAATCAAGATATTTTGCGCTTCGGGTGGTTCGTCCTTGCGAAACCAGGCCAGGTACTCAACATTACCCGCTGGTCCGGTGATTGGCGAGCGCGTCAAACCAAACAATGCCAGTCCTGACCTTCCTGCCATTTCCACGACCCGGACAACGACATCCTTGCGAACGCGGTCATCGCGGACCACTCCACCGCGTCCGACGGCATCCTTGCCGGCCTCGAACTGCGGCTTGATCAGCGTCACCAGGTTGCCATCTGGAAGCAGGAGCCTGCTCGCGACCGGGAGCATGTGCTCGAGCGAGATGAATGAGACATCAACGCAGACGAACCCTACTGGCTCCGGCAACGCGTCGAGATGGCGGGCATTCGTTCGTTCCATCACGACGACCCGGTCGTCAACACGGAGTCGAAAATCCAGCTGGCCGTAACCGACGTCAACCGCGTAAACACGTCTGGCTCCACGTTGGAGCAGGACATCGGTAAAGCCGCCAGTGGATGCCCCAAGGTCAGCCGCAACGACATCGGCCACGTCGATGCCGAATTCGTTCAACGAGTGGTCGAGTTTCAAGCCACCACGACTAACGAACGGAGGCTTTGCCCGCAATTCCAACCTCAGATCAGGATCAAGCATTTCTGCAGGCTTCTGTATCAAGCGATCGCCTGATCTAACATCTCCTGCAACGATCAGGGCTTTCGCCTTCGACCGAGAGTCCGCAAATCCCTGTTGAACGACGAGTTCGTCTGCTCGCACTTTCCGGTTCGTCATTGTCAGCGTCTTGGCAAACCGAAGCGGCGAGACATCCGGCTCATCTGGACGTGGCATAGCGCGACGGCGAGTGCGTCTGCGGCGTCATCTGGCTTTGGGACTTCTCGAAGTCCGAGAAGCATCCGAACCATTTCCTGCATCTGCTGCTTGTCAGCGTTTCCATGCCCAGCAATTGTCTGCTTCACTTCTGAAGGTTTGTACTCGAACACCTCCATACCGTGCTGCGCAGCCGCCAGGAGAACCACACCACGCGCCTGACCAACGGCAAGTGCCGTTGTGACATTCCTCGAAAAGAAAAGTTGCTCGATCGCTAGGACATCTGGCTCATGCGTACGAATCAACTCCCAGATCCCATCGTACAGTCGCTTCAACCGTTCCGGCATCGACTCGACCTTCGTCGTCTCAATGACACCAAAGGTCATCAATTCTGAGTCATCGTCGCCGGAAACGAGACCGTATCCCAATAATGCTGTCCCCGGGTCGACACCAAGCGTAATCACGAGTCCGCCAGCTTTCTATGCCGAACCGGCAGAGCGCGATTCACGTTCTGTATGAATCGTTGTTGAAATATGGGTAAAACTGCCGTATACTGCTCGAAACACATCTTACAGGCGCCCCCCGTAACGGACCGATGGGTAAGTAAACGCTCGAACATAACACCGGCGCAGCCGTGATCCTGTCGTGCTCGCTGGCCACCTCAAATGAGCGTCACCCTCGCGTCGTTGCAGCGTCTGTTTATAACTGGGCGGGAGGGATTCACCAGAGTGGTTGCGAGCCTGATTGCCAAGGGAAAAGATCAGGGGTTCCTACTTTCAGAGGAAGTGCTGGAAGCGTTTCCAAGAATCGAAGATGACATTGCCGCCGTCGACGAGTTCTGGTCGTCGTTGCTGGAAAATGGGGTCGATGTCATCGATCAACCCCCTGGACCAACCACGATCACCAGTCGTCATCAGTTTACTCGTCAACGCTCAGTCGCGCCGACTGTCACCGAGATTGTCCCCGATCCGTTCGCAAAACCCGATGGTCGTGACGAATCGGCCGATACGCTCTCGCAGGGTGTTGCGGACTCCGTACGATTGTATTTGCAGGAGATCGGCGAAACCGACCTTCTGACGATGCATGAAGAAGTCTGGCTGGCGAAGCGCATGGTGCGCGGCCTCGCCGCCAACCAACGGCTTGAAGCCCTCGATTTCAGCAGTGAAGAAGAACGTTTGGAGCTGGTCGAGGATCGTGAGGATGGCGAGCGTGCTCGAGCCCACTTGATTCAGGCGAACCTCCGACTCGTCGTTTCGGTTGCGAAGAAGTACGTTGGACGAGGCTTGTCGTTCCTGGACCTGATTCAGGAAGGCAACATCGGTCTGATGAAGGCCACCGACAAGTTCGATTACAACCGAGGCTTCAAGTTCTCGACCTACGCGACCTGGTGGATTCGCCAGGCGATCACCCGAGCGATCTCGGATCAGAGCCGGACGATCCGCCTTCCGGTCCACGTTGGTGAAACGATCAACAGGGTCAAGAAGACCGGACACCGTCTCCAGCAGATCTTCGAACGCGAACCATCGCACGAGGAAATCTCACGCGCGATGGACGTGCCGGTCGCAAAAGTGCGACAGGTGTTGGAAGTCTCGCGTCTACCAGTGTCGCTCGAAGCACCAGTCGGCCTGGACGGTGACGCGTTCCTCGGCGATTTCATTGAAGACGAATCAATGCCGCAGCCGTTGGAACTCGCCTCTCAGCAACTCCTGCGGGGGCAGATTGGCGACGCTCTCGATAAGTTAACCGAGCGAGAGCGTCGAATCGTGGTCCTTCGTTTCGGTCTCGAAGATGGCCGTTTCCGAACGCTCGAAGAGGTCGGCCGCGAGTTCGGGATCACTCGCGAGCGAATCCGTCAGATTGAGGCCAAGGCGCTAAGGAAGCTGCGTCACCCAAGCTACAGCCGCAAACTGCGCGGATATCTGGACTAGGTCCTAACTGGTCAAGAAGACGAACTTTGGGGTCAGAGGCGGACTCGCGTCCGCCTCTTTTGCTATGTCACGACAAACTACAGCGACGTGCACCCTGGCGCAGGCGTTTGCGCCGGGATCAGAATTCCGTGTGTCCAACCGGCATCCTTCGGGCTGCGGCCCGAGTTTAGATCGGTCCCTTCGCGATGGAGACAGTTCTTCTGTGAACTGCCCTCAAGTACGTGGATCAGTTCGCGGACGACTAATCAACGGAGCCAGTTACGTCGTCTGCCGCTCCTCCCCTATGCTTCCTCGAAACGGGAAAAGACGAGCGATACGTTATGTCCACCAAAGCCGAGGGAGTTGCTAACGACGTAGTGGATGGTGGATGGTCGAGCTTCGTTCGGGACGTAATCCAGAT
>JBGSWU010000228.1:0-5604 GCA_041751795.1 Thermomicrobiales bacterium | reverse complement strand
GACAGGGGATTCTCGTGCTGATCGTAGCGGCCCTCATCGACCATCAGCCGGACGATCTCACGCACGAAGAACGGATTCCCATTGGTTTGCTCGTGAATAGCTTCGGCCAGGGCAGTCAGAGGCACTCGCCCGCTGGTCACTTCCGCCATCTCGGCGACATCGTCCGGTGTGAACCCTGCCATCGAGATTCGGCGGTCGTCCTGGAACCGGTTCAGCCTCGCCAGCACCTGCTGGAGTGGATGCCCCCGCTGCACATCAATGTTTCGGTACGTTCCAATTCCGATGATCGCTGAATCAGCCAGTTCATTGATGGCAAATTCAAGGAGCAGGATCGACGATCGATCGGCCCAGTGCAGATCGTCAAGAATAATGGCGAGCGGTTGAATGAGGGCAGCGTTACGCAGGAATTCGGTTACGCTGGAGTACAAGCGGAAGCGTTCTGCCTCGGCACCGACTGGTAATGGATCCGGCAGGTGAGGAATCCGTTGTCGCAATTCCGGCAGGATGCGTGCGATATCGGGGGCACCGACCCCCATGGCATTAGCGACCACGCCGTTGTCGTGGGCACGGGCCCATGACCCGATGATCTGGGACCACGGCCAGAACGCCGGCGTGGTGTCCCCCTCATAGCACCGGCCCCAGAGGACGAGCGCGCCGCGCTGTTTGGCATGGACCGCGAATTCTTCAGCGAGCCGTGTCTTGCCGATCCCAGGCTCGCCGCCAACTGCGACGATCTGCCCAGCACTAGAAACGGCCCGATCAAGGAATATCAGGAGTTGCTGCATCTCCGGCACACGGTCGACCATGCGGTCCACCCGCGCAACCTGCAGTTGTGTGGGAATAACAACGAGTGGTTCGGGCATAGGGGTGGCAGGATATCGATTGTCCAGGATGTCGAGGTAAAGTCGGTGGCTTGCGGGTTCTGGTTCAGTATCAAGTTCAGCAGCCAGTTCGTCGCAGAGACGTTCGTACTGCCGGAGTGCCTGTTGTCGTCGTCCGGTCAATGCATACAGCCGTATCAATCCGACGTGCGCGTCCTCGCTGATCGGGTCGAGTTCAACGATTCGACGATACACATCAATCGCCGGGGTCGATTCCCTCCGTGCTTCATGAATCTGTCCAAGTTTCTGGAGCAGATCGATGAAGGTCTGCTGTAGTGACGCACGTCGTGGCGCGGACCACTCCTCGTAGCGATCTTCAGGGAGGAGTTCACCACGGTAGATATCGATCGCCGCGTTATAGAGGGAGGGATCGCCCGAGTCGATAGCTGTCTGGGCCAACGCGATGAACTCGTCGACATCTACCCAGAAACGAATGTCCGGGTTGAATGTGACGATCCCCTGGCGTAAACGAATTGGAGGGCCACCAGACTGCTCATCAAGAACGGTTGCCAGCGCGCGCCGCGCGGAATGGAGTGCCTGGTGAAAATTGTTATCGGCGGCTCCTGGACTCAGATCGGGCCAGAGGATATCTATCAGGTATTCGCGATGCAGTTGGCGGCCAGGTGCAAGCGCGAGCAGTTTGACGATGTTTCGGGCTTTCGTGAGTCGCCAATCTGCGTCGGCAATCTCGTGCTTCCCGCAGGTAACGCGCAGTCCTCCAAGCAACCAGATGCGCAGCGTTCCATCAGGGACGCTGGTGGTTGCCGTCGTAGCAGGAGAGTGTGCTCCTGATTGCATGCTTCGCCTTTGCTGGTCGGGTCACCGTTCCTCGGGCGTGCTGCCCGTACAGATTCCTGACGGAATATCAGATGACGATAATAGATACTTCCATGCTCTACGATTTGCGCGTATATGTCAATCCGATAGATCAAATTGTCGGTTCATGCACATGCAGGGTTGACAGATGCCATTATTGCGTGAGAATGTAGCGTCACGCTATCGATAACGCTCGTAATCACGTTGAAAGGCGAGGGCATCCATGGCCAGCACTTCATCGCACCTCAGCCACGACTCCGCTTCTGCACCAACTCGTTCGCTCCATCAAGCAGATCCGTATGTGATCGTGAAGTTTGACCGGCGGCAGACGAAGAATCTGGAGCAGTTGTACGATGTTGCGTTCGATCGATATGACGAGGCCACTGAGCGTGACCACAAGATCATCCGTGACGCGTTCCCCAGTGTGGAGCAACTGTCAGACATCGTGCATGACCTGCCAGCAGTTGGTTTCAGACGCGTGTTTGAATCCATAGACTGGAACACGATGCAGGGCATCCTGCATCGAACCGTGAAGCATCCACGGGGCGACAAGGTGCCACCGATGCCGGAACTCGATACCTACTTTCGCATCGACTTCAAGGCACCTCGAACGAAGACCCGGCTGTCGCAAACACAGACATCGATCTGGGATCGATGCGATGAGACGCCTGAAACCTTGGCGATCCAGTTACGCGACAATTGCAAGCAGGTGCAACAAGCGTTCGTCGGTTTTGGCATCGGCGCTGATTACACCCACCGGATCAGTGACCGTCGCCAGACATCGTTCAATCACGATGTCCTTTCGCTTGAAGAATTCAGAGATCGATATTCAGAAGCCGATGGCCGGCGAACCCGGATCGTCGACGTTGAACAGGGATGGGAATACGACCATCCAGCCTTGCCGATCCTCAGCGGGAAGATCCCCATATCCGGGATCAACCGAAACTGGGCCTGGTCGGACAGCCGGGGCGGGTGGGTCAACTTTGGTCTGCATGGGTTGATGGTTCTCGGTCTGGTTGCCGCCAGAGATGGCATCGGTATCGCTCCCGCCACGACACCATACCTCGCATCTGAATGGAAGAAGCCTGCTGGTCGGCCATGGATGGAGAATACTGCAGAGGCAATCGTGACGGCCCTGACACTGCTTGAGCCTGGCGATGTCATCCTGATTGAAGGCCAGCAGGTGTTTTCGGGGGAGAATCTGCCGGTCGAGGCTGACGAGATGATCTTTCAGGCCATCGTCGCCGCCCATCATCTGGGCATCACGGTTATTGAAGCGGCCGGAAGCAATTACCCAACCGGAAGAAACCTTGATACAGTCACGCTTCCTGGTGGTCGGAAACTGTTCGAAAAGGATTCCGGCGCGATTCTCGTTGCTGCTGGAGTTAACCCGGATAACCCAACACGATTCTATCGTGATCCTCAGTCGAACTATGGCTCGCGAATCGATTGCTTTGCCGATGGCGACTCCATTCTGGCCCTCGATTCCCCGGGAGCAGCGGGCCAGACGCTTGGCGATTACGAGTTGGTCGAGGGCGGTGGGACATCCTCAGCGAGCGCCATAATCGCAGGTGTCGCTCTGGTACTCCAGGGACTCAACAAGGGTCTCAGCCGTCCTATCCACCCCTGGACACTGCGTGAATGGCTTCGCAACGACAACGTCGGGACACATGCGTGTTCCACGGATGGAAGCCAACCCATGATCGGAGTGATGCCGAACCTGCGAGCCATCGATAAAAGGTATGGCCCGTTCAAGATGCCGAACCATCCAGTACTAAAAGCGCACGCGAAGATCAAGCAAACTGTTAATGATCGGGTTCGTGATCAACGTCGGATCCGTATTGCAGTTTAGCCTTGCTAGGTGCGTCAACGTTGCTAAGACGCACCTAAGTCGTGCTTAAGACCGGCTCCATATGCTGACCCTACGAATCGTCGTGAGTGTTCACGACGGGAAACCAGGCGGTTGATCCGCCAGGAAAGGGGTCCAGCAGTGGCTACCATTGCATCCCGACACCGACGTCCGGGAGTTGGTACGTCAGTGTCAGTCGGTCTTATCGTTACCCTCATCGTCCTGATCGCTGTCGTGCTGTCTCTTGCTGTCGATAACGACGATCCCGCTCCTCGCACCAGCGCGCCCGCCGCGCCGCTCTCGTACTACGTCGAGGGTGCAGGCAATGGGCTGATCAATGGTCTCGATGAGGGGATCGCTCCGACCACGGCGCAGACTACCGAGTCCAGGGACTTCCGGCGTGTGCCTACAAACAGCGACATCGCGGTCAACCGGCCGACTGCTCGCTACGAGGAAGGCGCTGGCGAAGGGCTGGTCGGTGGCAACATCGGCCTGACCGTTGTCCTCCCATCCGAAGAGCAACTGGCTCTGACGAACGACGAGATCATGTTCCGCGAATGGAATGACCCACTCGGTTGGCAGGCGATCCCTGCTCCGGCTGAGGTCACGTCGTACGCAGACATGCTGTTCTGGGAACAGAACGTTTACTTCGGTGACGGTGCGGTCGCAGATGAACAACCAGTGGCGAAGGTTGAGTCTTCAGACCGGACTCGGTTCATAGCGATGAATACCGATCTCCCAGGTACGGCCGACGACACGCGGCTCGCCAGCGATCGACAGGGGTTCACCCAGTTCTAACGCTCACACCACCTCCTCCCCACCCCAGTGGAAAGCTCCCGGAAACGGGGGCTTTCTGCTGTGCAATCTGAACGGCAATTGGGCAGGGAAGAATGGGAACAGACTGTACGAACACGATGTCGAACAATAATGACTGGATTCGATGGTGAAAGGATGTGAAATTCGTCACGAATTCCCGAAAAAATGATTGAAAGAGGTTATTCCAGTGTTCAAAGTACTGTGCTATACTGGGGCTTCACGGCCACGAATTTCGCGTGGATGTCCCAGGTGACAGCGAGGGCTTGTCTCCGACTCATCTCGCCGAAAGACCCGAGCCCGAGACCCATTCCGGCGTCGTGCCCATCTGGGCCACGCCAACATAACGAGGAGAGCTCAAAGAGATGAGCATCGCAGACAAGACCCTAACGTGCCGCGATTGCGGCCAGCCCTTCGTGTTCACCGCCGGTGAGCAGGAATTCTATGCCGAGAAGGGCTTCACCAACGAGCCGACTCGCTGCCCAGACTGTCGCCGTGCCGCCAAGTCACGCCGCGATGGCGGCGGTGGTGGTTACTCGTCCAGCCGTGGTGGCAATGGTGGTGGTGGCGGCGGCTACGGCGCGCCGCGTGGCGAGCGCACAATGCACCCGGCAACCTGCAGCAACTGCGGCCGCGAGACGATGGTTCCCTTCGTCCCAACCAGCGGCAAGCCAGTCTACTGCCAGGATTGCTTCCAGCAGCAGCGCCAGTCCCGCAGCTACGACCGCTGGTAGTCTTCGGACCACCAGTTCCAAACAAGAGCTGAAACGACCCCTTCCGGTGTGCCCTCCACAGGAAGGGGTTTTTTGTTCCCCTAGATGATCGACCTGTCGTTGCGACAGTCGATAACGTTCTACACTGACCATTCCGGTGCGATACGCGAGCCTGCCCTGCGCGTATGGTAATGTCGCACAACGGAATCAGCCAACCAAGAGAGGAGTGCTCATGCTGACCAATCAGGAGATCAACGCAGCGATTCAGGCCGGTATCGAGCATGCCGAAGCGACGTTCAGCAACCTGACCGACGAGCAACTGGGTGTGACCGTCCACGAAGGCGATGGCGGGTGGACGGCGAAGCAGGTGCTGGCTCATCTGGCGGGGCGTGCGGCGGGACATCAGATGATACTTAGCCTGGCGACGACAACCACCCCGCCAGACATGAGTGGATTCAATGTCAACGACTGGAACCAATCGATCGTCGCTGAGCGCGCCGGCCGCAGCCGTGATGAATTGCTCCAGGAGTTC
>JBGSWU010000227.1:0-20634 GCA_041751795.1 Thermomicrobiales bacterium | reverse complement strand
ACGGCTCATCGTCGTCGCGCACGGTGGCGTCATCTCCTCCCTGCTGGCTCAAGTGCTCGGTCACGACCCGAACGACTGGCGACGGTACTCGATTGATAACTGCAGTGTCACGCATATCGAACTCGCGACGACTGGCCCGGTTGCCCATCTGCTCAACGATATCGTTCATCTGGAACAGATCGACATTGACGATTTGAGTGCGGAAGTAGGTACCTGATGGCGTTGACCCTGACAGTTCTTGGAGGATCAGCGGCGTGGCCGAATCCGGGACAGGGTTGCTCTGCGTATCTCGTTCAGAACGAGACGACATCAGTACTCCTCGATTGCGGACCCAACACGTTATTGGAGCTCCGAAAACACGTCGATTATTCGACACTGGACGCCATCGTCATTTCGCACTGTCATTCCGACCACATCCTGGACCTCGTGCCATATCGATATGGGATGGTGTATGGCCCCAGGAATTCGAATCACGCTATCCCAGTCTGGCTTCCACCGAATGGTCATGCGCGAATGAATCTTCTCGGCGACGCATTCTCAGGGCAGGGGGAGCCGCAATCCTCGTTCTGGGAACCCCCGTTCGACATGAATGAATACGATCCCTCGGCGGAATTGACGGTCGGTAGCTTGCGAATAAACTTTGCCCGAACGCAGCACTACGTCGAATGCTTCGCAATGCGAATTTCGGACTCGAACGACCGAACACTGTTTTACTCAAGCGACACCGGCTCGGTGCAGCCTCTACTGGCGCTGGCCAACGGGGCAGGTGTCGTTATTGCAGAAGCTACTCTTGCACAGGAAGACGAACGGCCAGAAGCCGAACGTGGGCATATGACTCCAGCTGACGCTGGACGGCTTGGAACTTCGGCGGGTGCGCACACACTCATCGTGACCCACCTGTGGAGCGAGCGCCCGGACAACGTCGTCGAACGGACTGTGGCGGATCACTTCGACGGACACGTGTTGATCGCGAAACCCGGGCTCCGCGTCGATGCCTGATCGGACCTCATGGTTCACTGTCGGACACATCACCGATGAGGCCCGCCAAACCGGCTGCACGGTGATCCTGTTCAATGATCTCGTTCCAGCAACAGTTGACGTGCGGGGTGGAGCGCCCGGCACGCGCGAGACAGCGTTGCTCGAATCTGGACGACTTGTTGGTCGCGCCGACGCTATTCTGTTATCCGGAGGCAGTGCATTTGGGCTCGCAGCTGCCGACGGTGTGATGCGATTCCTGGCAGAGAACGAGCGAGGATTCCCGACGAGCGTGACTCGCGTGCCGATCGTTCCAGCAGCCGTTATCTTTGATCTGGCCAACGGTTTGCTAGAGTGGCCAACCGCCGAGGATGGCTATCAGGCGACAGCGTCAGCGATTGACCCTGAACATACCCATTCGGGTCGGGTTGGAGCAGGTACCGGCGCCACGGTAGCGAAACTTGGCGGTACTTCTCAGCCGGGTGGGCTTGGTATTGCCTCCGCCGTCGTCGGTGCAATGACGATTACAGCAATCGTCGTCGTCAATGCTGTTGGTGACATTGTGAATCCCGCGACTGGCGATCTGCTGGCGGGAACCAATGATCCGGATAATCGCGGACGACGAGGACGTGAACTCGTGATTGATCGAGCTGCCGTCGCACGATCGGGCGAGAATACGTCAATCGGTGTTGTCATGATCGATGGTGCCGTGGATCGTGATGCGTTGCAGCGATGTTGCGTGTCCGCGCATGATGCGCTTGCCAGGTGTGTCGTTCCCGCTCATACGGTTTTCGACGGCGATACATTTTTCGCTGCATGCCGTCGCGAAGGTGATGCCAGTCCTGAGACGACCCTCCAATGCACGATTGCGACCGAGATCGCTGTGGAGCGGGCCATTACAAGCATCTTTGACCGATCGCAGGGCGACCAGCGTTAATACACTCGTAGTATTTCTCAATGGTTGTGAAGGCGTCATTGACGCTCAACGGTGAGAAGGAAAGGACTCGGTGGAGATGCTGGATGCTTCGGGTCGATACCGGTTCCGGTACGAGGATGTCTTTCGAGCGCTCGGAAACTACATCGATGCAAACCACTTCAAGGATGTCACGATTCTGGAAACGACACAGGGCTTCCTGATTCAGGGCCAGGTAATTCAGGAGCACTCTGCAGGAATCTCATCGGAATCGCGATCATATCTGTTCACCAACGAGGACCTGGACGCGATTCTTGAGGAAGCGTACGGTCGTCGCAAGCCCTGATCGAGCGCATCGGCGACTAACGCGACGAAGGGAAGGGCGCGATTGCCCTTCCCTTCGTCGTAGTGGCCACTCAATGGTCGAATTATCGCTTGGTGTACTGAGGCGCCTTGCGTGCTCGCTTGAGACCGACCTTCTTACGCTCCTTGACACGAGCGTCACGTGTCAGCAAGCCAGCCTTCTTCAGCACTGGGCGGAATTCCTCTTCGTCGGCACGGCAGAGCGCACGTGAGATGCCGTGTCGAACGGCTCCAGCCTGGCCGGAGGAGCCACCACCGACGACCTTGACGACGATGTGGAAGCGGCTCATCGTGTTGGTGAGTTGCAGCGGCTGCTGAATCACGAGCTGGTGCAGATCACGACCGCCGAAGTACTCGCGCGAGGTCTTTCCGTTAACGGTAATCTCACCGTTACCCGGAAAGAGCCGGACACGAGCGACAGCCGATTTCCGACGACCGGTGCCATAAAAGTAACGCTGTGCGGGTGTTGTGCTCATACCCTCTCCCAGTTGAACGTGTGCTCCGGCCCAATCGCCGTGCGTCACGTAATGCAACGAATTCCGTTAGGCGCGTGACGCGCCGCGAATCTCCAGTGGCGATGGCTGCTGCGCCGCGTGTGGGTGGTTTGGACCAACGAACACCTTCAACTTGGAAAGCTGCTGGCGACCTAGGTTGGTGTGCGGGATCATGCCCTTGACGGCCGTCTCAATGACCCGCTCAGGATGCCTGGCAAGCTGATCGCGCAGGGACGTCGAGCGGAAGCCGCCCGGATACCCTGAGTGACGGTAGTAGAACTTCTGCTCCTGCTTGTTACCAGTGACATGAATCTTCTCAGCATTGATGACGATCACGTAGTCGCCAACGTCGACGTTCGGCGTGAACATCGGCTTGTGCTTGCCTCGAAGTACCGTTGCGATCTGGGTTGCCAACCGGCCAAGCGTCAAGCCTTCGGCATCGACGAGATACCAGCGACGCTCGATCTCGGTAGCCTTGGGAACGTATGTCTTGATTGCTGCCATTACTCTTCCTCGTATCCTTTGCCAGGCCACCGCCGGGCTATCACTGCGTCTCGTCGATCGTCGTCACTATCCGCATACCGCACTTGCCACAGCGTCAATCCCTGTGGTGGAGCGGCCTCACCCAGGACGCGGCGGTCGTTTGCCACGATCAGATCGTCGATCCAGTTTGGATCGCGTTGACCCGATCCCACGTCCACGACTGCTCCGACGATATTCCTCACCATCTGCGGCAGGAATCCGTTGGCGACGATCCGCAGTTCGTGGTCCCGGCCTGACTCGGTCGATCGCCACTCACATACGCTGACGTTCCGGACGAGATCGCCAGCTGGCAATGTCTGACTTTGTCCTCCACCGGCAAACGTCCCGAATGGATGAATACCGACCAAACGTTCGCACGCCTTCGAAGCACGTCCCGCGTCAATCGTAGCGCGTCGCCACCATGCATAGCGGCGTTCGAGTACCGGAGGCACGCTATCGACGACGATCCTGTACCGGTATTCCCGGCTGCGCGCATCGAAGCGTGCATGAAAGGTTTCTGCAACCGTCGCGACATCGGTGACTGCGATATCGACCGGCGCGCACGCATTGAGTGCGTTTCGCAGCGCCAGATCGGAATCTCGCCATTCGACGTCAGCCGCGACGACCTGTCCGATGGCGTGAACTCCTCTGTCAGTCCGACCAGCGAAGATCGTTCGCCCGGTCCAGGCTGACATTCGATGGAGAACACGCTCAAGCTCATCCTGGACCGTACGCTGACCTGGCTGCGATTGCGAGCCGAAGAACTCAGTCCCGTCGTAGCCGATCGAGATACGTACTCGCCGCATGAACCTGTCCGCTTCGCCAACGTCGTCAGTCCCCGATCCTACTCGACGAACTCGATCATCGAGATCGGAGCTGCGTCGCCTCGGCGAATGCCGATCTTATAGATTCGCGTATAGCCGCCGCCCTGGCCGTCGTAGCGTGGAGCGATGACTTCGAATAACTTCTGGGTGGCAAGCTCGCTACCGAGCCGCGACATCACGATTCGACGGTGGTGCGCAGTATCCTCGCGCGCCATTGTCACAAGCTTCTCGACGATCGGACGAATGGTCTTCGCCTTCGTTTCAGTCGTCGTGATGCGCTCGTTCAGAATCAGCGATACGGCGAGGCCCTTGAACAGAGCGCGCCGTTGGCCGGAATTCCGACCGAACTTTTTGCCCGCTACCTGGTGCCTCACGAGCTCAACTCCTCTTCCATCTCCTGACCGGCGTCTGCTTCGCCAGCTTCGGTGTCATCGTCATCTGAACCGCCCGAGCCAACCAGCGTTGCTGGAATCTCGTACCCGTGGGCAGTCAAGGCGTCAGTCAGCTCACGCAACGAGCGTGGGCCGAAATTGCGAATTGAGAGCAACTGATCGCGCTCCATCATCATCACCTGACCGACGCGTTCGATCTGGCGACTGCGAAGTGCGTTCAACACGCGTGGTGAAAGGCCAAGATCCGCCAGTGCCCGGGAATCAGCCTCGGACGGCGCCCGAGTCGCTTCCTCAATGCTGGCGGTATCTTCGCTATTGAACCCGGCGATTTTCTGAGCGTACTCGACCAGAATATTCGCGGCCTGGGACAGTGCGTCTTCTGGTTCGATCGTGCCATCTGTCTGAATCTCGATGATCAACCGGTCGAAGTCCGTCATCTGGCCGACGCGGGTGTGCTCAACCACGTAGTTGACCTTCTCGATCGGCGTGAACAGTGCATCAAGCGGGATTTCGCCGAGCGCGAACGAATCCTGAGCCTCAGCCGGCAGATAGCCTCTGCCAGCCGCAACAACCAGATCCATCTCAATCGTTGCATTGTCTGCGTCAACTGATGCGATGACGAGCTCCGGATTGACCACTTCGATGTCCGATGGCCAGTCAATGTCACCCGCTGTGACGACGCCCTTGCCCTCGTGATAGAGGTGTGCGCGTGTTTCGTGCAGCGGTCCAATCGAGCGAATTCGAACGCGCTTAAGATTCAAAACGATCTCCGTGACATCCTCGCGGACGCCTTCGATCGTCGAGAACTCGTGCCAGACGTCAGCAATTCGCGCTCGGACGATTGCCGCGCCAGGAAGCGAGCGCAACAGGATACGACGGAGAGAGTTGCCCATCGTGATGCCGTAGCCCGGTTCGAGCGGTTCAATCGTGAATCGCCCGTAGTTGTGCCCGCTGGTTGTAAGGTCGACCTTGAACTGTGCTAATTCCTGCAAGCTAATCCGCCTCCTCCGAGTAGCCGTAACGCACCAATCTGATGCGCTTGGCAGCGCCGTGCCATGAGATGTGATCGAAATGTTTATGGCACCTACCGGCTATAGAACTCGATGACCAACTGCTCGTTGATCGGCGGCATATCGATCTGATCGCGCGTCGGCGGGGTCACAACCCGACCAGACATTGCAACCGGATCCATCGTCAACCAACCTGGTACCTGGCGAGTCCGAAGCACCTCAGCGACGACCTTGAAATATTCCTTGTCGCGGCTTTGGGGCCGAACAGTGATCTCGTCGCCAGGTCGCGCCTGATACGAAGGGATATCCGTCTTGCGTCCATTGACGAAGAAGTGGCCGTGGCGGACGATCTGGCGCGCCTGCTTGCGCGAATCGGCGAAGCCTAATCGATAGACAACGTTGTCGAGACGCATCTCGAGAATGCGCAGCAGATTCTCGCCAGTCACGCCGGGTTGCCGGGTGGCATCTTCGAAGTGCTTGCTGAACTGCTTCTCCATTACGCCGTAAAAGCGACGGACCTTCTGCTTTTCGCGCCACTGGAGACCATACTCCGACGGGCGTCGTGATCGCTTCTGGCCGTGCATACCCGGCGGGAAGTTGCGCGGGGGGTTTCGCTGAACAATTGGACATTTCGGCCCGAGACAGCGCTCACCCTTCAAATACAGTTTCAATCCCTCTCGGCGGCAGAGCCGGCAAACGGGACCCGTATACCTCGCCATGAACCTTGCTTATCCTCCCTCAGTCTGCCGCGCGGCTCTCGCGCTGCCAGCAGACTGTCGTTGATGCATGAACGCGGTGCTCCAGCGGAGCACCGGCAAAATCAATTGACAGTTAGACGCGGCGACGCTTCGGCGGGCGACAGCCGTTGTGCGGGATTGGCGTTACATCGCTGATCCCAAGCACCTGAATACCGCTGGCAGCCAATGCGCGGATGGCCATCTCACGACCGGCACCCGGTCCCTTGATGAACACCTCCACCTGGCGAAGACCATGCTCCATCGCTTTTCGGGCGGCACTCTCGGCCGTCACCTGCGCAGCGTACGGAGTACTCTTTCGCGATCCCTTGAAGCCCGACGCCCCGGCGCTTGCCCAGGCGATCGTGTTACCGGCGGGATCAGTCAAATTGACGATCGTGTTATTAAATGTCGATGAGATGAACGCTTTCCCGCGGGGAATGTTCTTTCGATCGCGCCTTCGGACACGCGCCTTGCCGCGAGCCGCACCCCGTCGTCGATCCGCCATGCTGCTGATACCTCCTGTACCACGTTTACCTGTCAAGACCGCTATGAATCGCGCAATGACGCGGTTCCGAATTCGTTACCCTGGCTGAGCCGCGCCGGGGAGGATACCCGGCAGCCGTGATAACGCTCTGGTCGGCGTCACGGTTCGAGTTATCGAGTTGCTTTCTTCTTGAGTCCGATCGCGCGCTTCGGTCCACGTCGGGTCCGAGCGTTCGTCTTCGTCCTCTGCCCACGCAATGGCATACCACGCCGGTGGCGCAGGCCACGGTACGAGCCAATGTCGATCAGACGCTTGATGTTGAGTGCGATTTCTCGCCGAAGGTCACCCTCGACGCGCATCTCTTTCTCGATGATGTCGCGCAATCGGGCGACTTCGTCATCCGTCAGGTCACGAACGCGAGTGCTCGGGTCGATCCCGGTTCGCTCCAGAATCTTCTGGCTCGTCGTCAGTCCGATCCCGTAGATATACGGCAATGCGTACTCGACCCGCTTTTCTCGTGGAATATCAACACCCGCGATACGTGCCATAGTTGATGCTCTCCTTGCCCTCCGGGCTTAGCCCTGGCGCTGCTTGTGCTTCGGATTCGAGCAGATGACGCGGACGACGCCGCGACGGCGAATGACCTTACAGCGCTCGCAGCGCACCTTCACTGATGCAGAAACCTTCATGTCGTCCTCACTCCCATCCTCGCCACCGGCAACAATGCAACACTCCCAGCGCCGCACTCGCGCCAGTTGATGTTTGAACCACGATCTCCGACTCTGAACTACGTCCGGAGGCGGTATGTGATTCGCCCTCGTGTCAGGTCATACGGCGAGAGTTCCACTCTGACACGATCACCCGGCAGAATTCGGATAAAATTCATCCGCAACTTACCGGAAATATGGGCGAGAACTTCGTGACCATTGTCCAACTCAACGCGAAACATCGCGTTGGGAAGGGGCTCGGTCACTTTGCCCTCGACTTCAATTACGTCCTTTTTTGGCACAGACTCCCCAGCATCACACGCAAATAGCGCAAGTCGATGCTTGCGCGACAATCACCGATTATATCACGTTTACCGGGACCCCGGTCAAGATGACCGGACCGGCGGCTGTGATCGCAATCGTATGTTCAAAGTGCGCAGCGGGTAAACCATCGACGGTCACGACCGTCCATTCGTCTGAAAGTATTCGCAATTCGGGTGATCCTAGCGTCAACATTGGTTCGAGCGCGAAGGTCATCCCGACTCGAAGTTTGGTACCGCTACCCGACTGCCCATAATTTGGTACTGTCGGCTCTTCGTGCATCTTCCGACCGATCCCATGACCGGCGAAGTCCCGGACGACGCCGAAGCCACGTGACTCAGCGAGCTCTTGAATAACCGAACCAGCGTCGCCGATTCGTCCTCCGACGGTGAGCGCTCGATACCCGGCCCAGAAACACGCCTCGGTTGTTTCGATCAACTCGGTTATCCGAGGCTCGACCATTCCAATCGGAATCGTTACGGCCGCATCGCCGTGAAAGCCGTCGAGATAGACGCCTAGATCGATCGAGATAATGTCACCCGACTTCAGGGTGCGACCGCCAGGAATACCATGCAGGATCTCGTCATTGACTGACGCACAGATGCTAGCTGGATAGCCGTGGTAGTTCAGGAACGATGGAGATCCGCCTGCAGCCGTGATCATCTCGAAAGCGAATGCATCCAGTTCGCGTGTCGTGATCCCCGGCTCGACGAGTTGGCGAAGTCGCTCATGGACAGCAGCGACGACTACCCCGGCAGCGCGCATCCGTTCGATGTCGTCAGGCGACTTCAGGACAATGGGCATGACTATTGCATGCTTTCAGAGAACATGCCATCCGACGTCAGGGCCATGATGATTTCGTTCGTAACGCTGTCAATAACCTGGTTGCCGTTGACGTCCCTGACCAGATCGCGCTCCCGCCAACGGTTCAGCAGTGGTTCAGTCTGTTCGAAATAGATCTCAAGACGGCGCGAGACTGCCTCTTCCGTGTCATCCGATCGAACGTACAACTCGCCGCCGCAGGCATCGCAGACACCATCGCGCGCTGGTGGATTGAATCGCACGTGATACGTTCGACCACAATCCCGGCACGTTAAGCGCCCGGTCAATCGCTCCATCAATACTTCACGAGGAACGCCGATGTGGACGATCGCCACCAATTGCTCTCCTCGATCGGCAATCTGCTGATCGAGAGCATCCGCCTGCTCCGCATTTCTCGGAAAACCATCAATCAACGCTCCTGCGACTGCGCCGATTGAGGCACGAGCATCGAGTGCGTCAAACAGCACCCGCGCGGTCAGTTCATCGGGCACCAGGTTTCCCGCGTCGTAGAACGATCGAACCTCGGCGGCAAGTGGAGAGTCGCTCGCCATCAGTTCGCGGAATAGATCGCCCGTCGCAAGATGAATCAGGCCGAGACGCGTTGCCACGCGCTCAGCCTGCGTTCCCTTACCAGCCCCCTGGGGGCCGACAAAGACAACATGGCGCATCGTATGCTGAGTCACTTCGTGCATCGATCCTTTACGAATAAACGGACTCGGCGGTCTCCGCCGAGTCCGATTCAGGCATCATCCGCTACTGGATGAAGCCTTCGTAGTTCCGCATCATCAGTTGCGCCTCGAGTTGGCGCATCGTATCGATTGCCACACCTACGACGATCAGCAGCGACGTCGAACCAAGGAACAACGTCTGGACGCCGGTAATCTCGGCTGCTACATAGGGCAGGATCGCTACGACTCCGAGGAAGAGCGCACCAACGAGGGTGATCCGCGTCAGCACTCCTTCGAGGTAGCGCTTTGTATTCAGACCCGGTCGGATACCGGGGATGAACGCGCCCTGTCGCTGCAGGTTCTCGGCGATGTTCTGCTGCTGGAAAACGACCATCGTGTAGAAGAACGTAAACGCGACGACCATGATGAAATAGATCACTTGGTAAAGGAATGATGTCGCGTCAAAGAAGCGCGCCATGTCAGTACCGAGGTCGCGAACCCACGCCCGCTCCGATCCAGTCATGAAATTCCCAATCGTTCCAGGGAACACCATGATCGAGACAGCGAAGATCAGTGGGATCATACCGGCGGAGTTGACCTTCAACGGAATGTGCGTCGAGCCACCACCGTAGGTTCGACCTCGTCGAACGCGCTTTGCATGCTGGACAGGGATTCGGCGCTGTCCTTCGTTAATCAGGACGATACCGATGATCGTTGCCAATCCAAGCGCAACGAATGTCAAGGTTCCAACGAGATTATCGGTCGTTGAGCCACCATAGACGAGGTTTCCGACGGTGCTTGGCAGACTCGCGACAATGCCACCGAAGATGATAATCGAAATGCCGTTTCCAATGCCATTCTCGGTAATCAACTCGCCGAGCCAGACGAGGAGGATGGTTCCAGTCACCAGCGTGATGAGAATCGCGAATGAATTCAGCGCAGAGTCGGAATCGAACAGCCCAAAGTTCTCGAGTACGCCAGCTTGCTGCATCAAGATGCACTGACCATAGGCCTGCAGGAACGCGATCGGCACAGTGATCCAGTGGGTGTACTGATTGATTCGGTTTCGCCCCTGCTGGCCCTCCTGGGACAGTTCGTTGAGCCGAGGAATGATCGGCGTCAGCAACTGCATGATGATCGAGGCTGTGATGTATGGATAAACGCCCATCGCTACAATCGAGAAGTTGGAAAGCGTCGAGCCGGAGAACAGGTTGAGCATGCCAAGAAGCTGATTGCTCTCCAGAAGATCATCAAGGGCTGCCCGGTTAACACCCGGTGTCGCGATCGTCGCGATGAACCGGAAGATAACCAGGACGCCGATCGTGAAGAGGATCTTTCGACGCAGGTCGGCGACTTTAAAGGCGTTGATAACCGCGTCCAGCATTAGTCGATGACCTCCGCCGTCCCGCCAGCGGCTTCAATCTTCGCCTTGGCAGATTCCGAGAACTTGTGCGCCCGGATGTGGAGTGCGGATTTCACATCGCCGTTTCCGAGAATCTTGATGAGCTTCTTCGGGTCATCGATCGCTCCCCGCGTATGGAGAGACTCCGGCGTCACCGTTCCAGTGACACCGTACTTCTCGAGATCATCCAGATTCAGAATCTGATAATCCGTTCGGAAGTTGTTCGTGAACCCACGCTTGTACGGCATTCGGCGATAAATCGGGTTCTGACCGCCTTCGAAGCCGAGCCGAACGCCTCCACCGGCACGGGAGTTCTGACCCTTAGTGCCACGTCCTGACGTCTTTACATGTCCTGATCCGTGTCCACGGCCAACGCGCTTCTTCGGACGGAAGGCGCCGGCTGGTGAACGCAAGTCGTCGATCTGCATCTGTACCCGTCCCTCGTGCCGCGGCGATCCGCCACAGCTGTTTCGGCAACTAGCCTCGGTATATCAGCTCTTCGAGTGGATCGAGGAGCCGTTGATCTGACCTTCTCCATCGACATGGACGAGATGGCGTACCTTATAGACCATCCCGCGAATCGACGGAGTATCCGGCTTTTCAATCGTCTGGTTCAGCCGTGTGAATCCGAGTGACTTGATCGTCGTCCGCTGATCTTGCGGGTAGCCGATCGTACTCTTCTTCCATGTCATTCTCAATATTGCATCAGCCATCAGTGCGTTGACCCCCCAGCAGCCTGCAGCTCACGGGACCGACGCTCTGCGAGCGACTCGACCCGCTTGCTGCGACGGCGCGACACGTCCTCGCCACTCTCAAGTTCACGAAGCGCCTTGAGCGTTGCCCGGACGACATTGATTGGGTTGTTGGATCCGAGCGACTTCGCGAGAATGTCGTGGATACCAGCGGCCTCAACGACAGCACGCACACCACCACCGGCGATAACGCCGGTACCAGGTGCGGCTGGGCGAAGCAGCACGCGCGATGCGCCGTACTTGACTTCGATCTCATGAGGGATCGTCGAACCAGCCAATGGAACCTTTACCATATTCTTCTTGGCAGCCTCAACGCCCTTTCGGATCGATTCCGGCACTTCACCAGCTTTTCCGATCCCGGCACCGACAGTGCCTTTGCCATCCCCGACAACGACAACGGCGCTGAATGCGAATCGCCGACCGCCCTTGACGACTTTTGACACGCGATTAATCTGGACAACGCGCTCCTCGAGATCACCGACCTCGTCGGAATTCGCGCGTCCTCCCCTTCGTCGATCAACCATTAGATTTCGTACCTCACTACGGCGGCTGATGCCGCGAATTGCAATTAGAAGTCGAGTCCGGCTTCTCGAGCACCATCGGCAACAGCCTTGACACGTCCGTGGTACTTGTAGCCACCTCGATCGAAGACGACCGACGTTACTCCAAGCGCCTTGGCGCGCTCACCGATCAGTTGCCCAACTGCCTTGGCCTTGTCGCTCTTCGTCTTGCTATCCGTCAGCCGTGCAGCAAAGTCCGCTTCAAGGTCGGAGGCTGAGACGAGCGTCGTCGCGGCGGAATCATCGATGACTTGAGCGTAGATGTGCGCCGAACTGCGAAACACATTCAATCGTGGTCGCTCGGTCGTTCCGCTCACCTTAGCTCGCACGCGGAGGTGGCGTCGCCGCCGCGCATTAAGCTGAGACTTGTAATGGTAACGCATCGTTCGCTACTCCCTGGTGCCACGGGCACCCGGATTCTATCCCGGTTGCCAGCACATGTTTCCGTTTCAATAACCGCCGTAGCGGTTCGCCGGCTACTTGCCGACCTTGCCGGCCTTACCAGCCTTGCGTCGAACCTGCTCGCCCTGATAGCGAATGCCCTTGCCCTTATACGGCTCCGGCGGTCGGACACCACGCAACTTCGCGGCGACTTCACCAACAAGTTGCTTGTCGATACCGGCGACGGCGATCCGAGTTGGTGCATCCGCGATGAAATCAATGCCAGCTGGCGGATCGACGCGAACCTGATGCGAGAAGCCGACGTTTAGAACGAGCGTCTTCCCTTCGAGCGCGGCTCGGTAACCGACGCCCTGAATTTCGAGATCCTTACGATAGCCGTTGGTAACGCCAATGACCATGTTGTTGACGAGCGTCCGGGTCAGGCCGTGAAGCTGCCGGAACATGCGCTCATCATTCGGACGGGCGACCGACAGCGTGCCGTTGTCGCGAGAGAAGATCATCTCGGGATGGACGCGCTGCTTCAATTCGCCCTTCGGACCCTTGACGGCGACCAGACCGCTGTCGACAGCGACCTCAACGCCTGACGGGATCGTGATCGGTTGCAGGCCAATTCGGGACATGGTGGCTTCCTCCTTCCCCGTCGCGTGTTAGTAAACGGTGCAGATAATCTCGCCACCGATGCCTCGGCGACGTGCTTCCTGCCCAGTGAGAACGCCCTGCGGCGTGCTCATGATCGCAATGCCGAGGCCGTTTCGGACGCGCGGAATCTCATTCTTTCCGGCGTATACCCGAAGGCCAGGCTTGGAGATGCGGCGAATGTTGCGGATCGAATGCCGCCGATCGCTTGCATACTTCAGATAGACAATCAGATTGTTAAAGGGCTTCGATTCCTGAACTTCCCAGCCGCGGATATACCCCTCCTGCTGGAGAATCTTGGCAATCTCGACCAGGATTTTCGACGACGGCATTGTCGTTTCAGTCCGCCGCGCCATCCCTGCATTTCGGATGCGGGTCAGCATATCGGCGATTGGATCGCTCACGACGCTCATGTAATGCTCCGTACCTCACGTTCTTCGCGTCGCCAACCGGGCGACGGGTTGCCGGTATGCCTCAGTGACAACAACTACCAGCTAGCCTTGGTCACGCCCGGCAGTTTGCCGTTCGACGCCAGTTCTCGGAAGCAAATCCGGCAAACACCGAACTTGCGGATATACGCACGCGGACGACCGCACAGTTTACAGCGGTTGTATCCCCGGACGCTGTACTTCGGTACTCGATTCGCTTTGACGACCAATGACTTCTTCGCCATATTGTTGCTTTCTGCTTCCTTCTGCGCCCGATATCCCCGACGGGTCGATGGGCTTCAACGGTCCCACTCAAAATCTTGACTGCGTCATACGGTGGGACATGCCCCACTCTGACCCGCCGCGACCCGATTGGATCAGGCTTCGCGGAACGGCATTCCCAGCAGGCCGAGCAGTCGGCGGCCTTCTTCGTCCGACTTCGCGGTGGTGACGATCGACACCTCCATGCCGCGTGTCCGGTCGATCTTGTCGTACTCGATCTCCGGGAAGAGCAACTGCTCACGCAAACCGAGCGTGTAGTTGCCGCGACCGTCGAACGACTTTGGCGAAATACCGCGGAAGTCACGAACACGCGGCAACGCAATGTTGACCAGACGGTCCATGAACTCGTACATCTTCTCGCCGCGCAGCGTCACCATTGCGCCAATCGGCATTCCAGCTCGAAGTCGGAACGCAGCGATGGACTTCTTCGCGCGCGTCACAACTGGCTTTTGGCCAGTGATGATCGTCAGGTCGCCAATCGCGGCATCAAGCGCACGGTTGTTTGCGATCGCTTCGCCGACGCCGATGTTGACGACAATCTTCTCGATCTTTGGCACCTCGAGGTCATTGCGATACGAGAATTCTTCCCGCATCTGCGGGCGGATCTCCTCGAGATAGCGTTCCTTCAACCGTGCTGCCACGTTACTCCCTCACCATTTCAGTGCCGCCGGGGGCTTCCCGCCGGAGGCTATGACGCCTTGCGGCCGATCACCGCATCGCATTTCTTGCAGAATCGGACCTTTTCGCCTGCGTCCGTACGTCGGAAACCGACACGCGCTGCTTCCTGGCACGACGGGCAAATCAGCATCACCTTCGAGGCGGGCATTGCCGCTTCAACCTCGACGATACCGGCCTGCCGTGCACGACCACGCGCCAGGTGTTTGCGAACGATGTTGACGCCTTCGACGATCAACTTGTCCTCGCGCGGCATGTTCTGTCGAACGCGTCCACGCTCACCTTTGTTTCGCCCGCGAAGAACAATGACTTCGTCTCCGCTGATAATCTTCTCAGCCATGCAGTTTCGCGCTCCCGTACTCTCTCGGTGCTTCTATTCCTACAACGTTTCCGGGGCCAACGAGACGATACGCATGAACTGCTTTTCGCGCAGCTCTCGGGCAACCGGGCCGAAAATTCGGGTCCCACGCGGATTACCCTGCTGATTGATCAGAACGGCTGCGTTGTCGTCAAACCGGATGTGCGAGCCGTCGGGGCGGCCATATTCAGCCGCCGTCCGGACGATGACCGCTCGAACGACATCACCCTTCTTGACCGCGGCGCCTGGCTGAGCCGACTTGACTGCCGCAATGATGATGTCACCGACGCCTGCGTAACGCTTGCCCGAGCCACCAAGGACTCGAATGCACATGATCTCGCGCGCTCCGGAATTGTCGGCGACGCGCATGCGAGTCTGTGTCTGAATCACGACCTCTGCCCTCCCCCGACGTTCCTAAACGATTTCCGCGCGCTCGATGATGTCACGGACAACCCAGCGCTTACCCCGAGACAATGGTCGCGACTCTTCGATCCGAACAATGTCACCAGTGCGGCACTCGTTCGTCTCGTCGTGCGCCTTGAATCGGCTGGTCCGGGTCATCACCTTGTTGTACAGCGGGTGTCGTCGTGGATAATCCACTTCAACGACAATTGTCTTTTGCATCTTGTCGCTCACAACCCGGCCGACCTTTTGGACACGGACGGTCTTTTTGACCTCCGCCGTCGTCCCGGCGCCTGGCGCGGAGCTTTTCTGTTCTGCCATGTCGTTCGATCCTCCGTCAGGTCGCCGTTATCGGCTGGCGCTCTGTGCGCCTGTTAATGCCGCAATCTCTTCGTTCATCCGTCGCTCGGTCTGAATCGTCTTGAGCCGAGCAATATCGCGCTTGATGTGGCGAATTCGGCTCGTGTTCGTCAACCTACCGACTGCATCGTCGAAACGAAGCTGTCGCCACTCTTCTCTGAGTGCGTCAATCGTTTCTTCGATCTGCTCCTCGGTAAAACCGCGGATCTCCTCAGCCTTCATCGCTATGCCTCCGCCTCCGCATGTGCTTCCTCGGCGGCAGCGACACCAACCTGATCGCGTTTCACGATCCGGCACTGTACCGGGAGCTTGTGCGCCGCGCGTCGCAGCGCCTCCATCGCGACCTCCTCGCGGACACCCGCGAGCTCGAACATGATCCGGCCCGGTCGGACGACCGCCACCCAGTACTCCGGATTACCTTTACCAGAACCCATTCGGGTTTCAGCCGGCTTCTGCGTTACCGGCTTGTCTGGGAAAATCCGAATCCAGACTTTACCGCCACGACGAATGTAATTCGTCATCGCACGTCGGGCGGATTCGATCTGGCGGCTGTCGATCCAGGCGGCGTCGAGCGACTGGAGGCCGTACTCGCCGAATGCGACGTGCGCGCCCTTAATCGCTTTGCCCTGCATCCTGCCCCTGAACACCTTACGGTGCTTGGAGCGTCTTGGCATCAGCATCGTTGTCGTACTCCCCTCACCTGCCTCGCGGCACCCTTAGTCGGCGGCTGCCGCTGGCTCAACCGCTGGCTGCGGCTGCGGCTGCTTGCGTTCCGGCAGGATGTCGCCGCGATAGATCCAGACCTTGACGCCAATGCGACCCATCGTCGTCGTCGCGTGAACCATGCCGTAGTCGATATCGGCACGAAGTGTGTGACGCGGAACTCGGCCATCGGTCTCGGTCACACTGCGCGACATCTCGGCGCCACCGAGGCGACCACCGAGGCGAATTTTCACGCCCTTGGCACCGCGGCGCATTGCCTGGCCGACCGCGTGCTTCATCGCGCGGCGATAGGAGACACGTCGCGTAAGTTGCTCGGCGATCGACTCGGCGACCAACCGCGCGTCAAGCTCGGGCACCTTGATCTCTTCGATCTTCAGGTGGACCTTCTTGCCGACCTTGGCCTCAAGCATCTGACGCAGCTTCTCGACGTTCGAACCTTGCTTGCCGATCACGATGCCTGGCTTCGACGTGTGGATTGCGACTTCGATCCGGTTGGCCGCTCGCTCGATCACGACGCGAGAGATACCGGCTCGAGTAAGCTGATCGTTAATCAGGCGACGGATGTACAGATCTTCATGCAATTGTTCGGTGTAGTTTCGCTCGGCATACCAGGTCGATTCCCAGTCGCGAATGCCCCCGAGCCTGAAACCAATCGGGTTGACTTTTCGACCCATGCTACGTTCCCTTCTCGGCGATGATGACAGTCATGTGGCACGTGCGGGTCAACTTCGTGTTGACGCGACCACGAGCGCGCGGTTGAAAGCGCTTATACGTTGGACCATCGTCGGCGAAGATTGATTTGATATACAGCTCATCGGGATCCATGTCGTAATTGTTCTCAGCCGATGCCTGCGCAGAACGAATGGTCTTAGCGAGATCGACCGCGGCCTTATTTGGCGTGAACTTTAGAATGCCAAGCGCTTCGTTGACGTCGCGGCCGCGAACAAGATCGACAACAAGCCGAGCCTTACGCGGCGAGACACGAACCCGAATGGCCTTGGCGGTAACGTCTGCCACCTATGTGGTCCTTCCTACCCTTGACCCGGGTTCCCTAGCGCCGTCCGGACTTGCGGTCGGCATCTTTGCCGTGTCCGCGGAACGTCCGGGTTGGTGCAAACTCGCCAAGCTTGTGGCCGACCATGTTCTCGGTGAGGAACACCGGGACGTGTCGACGACCGTCATGGACGGCAATCGTGTGTCCGACCATGACCGGGAAGACGGTTGAGTCGCGGGACCAGGTGCGGATGACGCGCCGATCGTTGGCCGCGTTCATCTTCTCCACCTTCTCCATCAACGACGCTTCAATAAAAGGTCCCTTTTTCGATGATCTACCCACGGGTTCCTGCTACCTCCTGCTGTCGGGCCATGGCCGCTAGGCGACGCTATCGGCCCTTGCCACGGCGACGAACGATGAACTGATTCGTGCTCTTGTTCTTGCGCGTACGGAAGCCCAGTGCGGGCTTTCCCCATGGCGTCTTCGGCTGGCCACCGATTGGCGCCTTGCCTTCACCACCACCATGCGGATGGTCGCGCGGATTCATCACCGAGCCACGGACCTCAGGTCGCTTGCCCATCAGGCGTGCACGTCCTGCCTTTCCGATCTGAACGTTCTCGTGATCGACGTTGCCGACCTGGCCGAGCGTTGCCATGCAGTCGAGGTGAACCATCCGAACCTCGCCGGACGGCATTCGAATCTGCGCATAGTCGTCCTGCTTGGCCATCAACTGCGCGCTTGTTCCGGCTGAGCGGACCAGTTGTCCACCCTTACCGGCGTACAGCTCGATGTTGTGGATCTGTGTACCGAGCGGAATCTCCCGCAGCGTCAGCGCGTTACCGACACGAATCGGCGCGCCAGTCCCGGACTGGACCATATCGCCGACCTTCAGGCCGAGCGGCGAGAGAATGTAGCGCTTTTCACCATCGACATAGTGCAACAACGCGATTCGTGCTGAGCGGTTCGGGTCGTACTCGATCGTCGCGACCTTTGCCGGCACGCCAGGCTTGTTGCGCTTGAAGTCGATCTTTCGATAATAGCGCTTCTGGCGTCCGCCCTGATGGCGGACCGTCAGCCGACCTTGAGCATTCCGACCAGAATGCTTCGGCAGAATCTCAATCAGCGACTTTTCCGGTTCCGTTGCGGTGATCTCCTCGAATGTCGAGACCGTCATCCCACGTCGGCCGGGCGATGTTGGTTTGTAGCGTCGAATTGGCATCTTCTACCTCCTGGCTCCCAGTCCCCGGCTTAGCTAGATATCGCCGAAGATGTCGATCGTGTGGCCCGGCTCGAGCGTGACGATCGCCTTCTTATATCCACCCTTGAAGCCAAACTCACGAAAGTTCCGGGAGCGCAGGATGCGCTTCTTTTTTGGCTTCACAATCAGCGTGTTAACCGCGCGAACCTTCACATTGAAGATCTGCTCGACCGCTTCCTTAATCTGAATCTTGTTCGCAGTCGGCGCCACCTCGAAGGTGTACTGACCGATTGGCGTCAGCGTCGTGTTCTTTTCAGTGATGACTGGCTTGACCAGTACGTCAGACGGATGCAGCAGTGCCAACCGGGGCCTCCTTACTCATGGACCACAGGCCCTGAATTGTCTCCACAGCCTCTGCCGTCAGCAGCAGCCGCTCGTGTGTCAGGACGTCGCGAACATTCACGTAGCCGGCTCGGATAACCTTGACGTTTCCGAGGTTTCCGGCCGCACGGTGTACGACACCCTGCGACTCGCCAGGACCAACAACGATCAACGTCGAGCGCTGCGAACCTGGGAGCGCCTCAAGGAAGGAAATCATCGCCTTCGTCTTTGGCTCAAATCCTTCGATGCCTTTGATGACGAGCAACTGCTCATCTTGCGCCTTGGCTGAAAGTACCGAGCGGATCGCCAACCGGCGCATCTTCTTCGGCATGTCCTGCCGGTACGAGCGCGGGTGCGGTCCAAACACGACGCCACCGCCGGTCCACTGCGGCGAACGAGTCGAACCCTGTCGCGCGCGACCGGTTCCTTTCTGACGCCACGGCTTTCGACCACCGCCGGATACCTGACCGCGTGTCAGCGTGTTCGACGTCCCCAGACGCGCATTCGCGCGCTGGCGCAGAAAGGCCTGGTGCATGACGGCAACGTTTGGCTCGATCGCAAAAATCGTGTCGTCGAGCTCAACCGTTCCAGATTCTTTTCCTGCCACATCAAATGCTTTGACCTGCATCGTTCGTTCCCTCCTGTCCGCGCTTAGCGCTTCACCGCTTGGCGCGACTTGACACTGGTGCGAACGATCAACAAGTTCTCGTTGTGACCAGGAACCGAACCGCGTACCAGAACGAGATTCTTCTCCGGATCGACGCGCACAACCTCGAGTCCCTGCATCGTCTTGCGCTCGTTGCCCATCTGACCAGCCATCTTCATGTTCTTGAACACCCGGCCCGGAGTCGCGCTCGACCCGATCGAACCTGGCGCGCGATGGCGGTCTGACTGGCCGTGGGTTTTCGGTCCACCCGCAAAGCCGTGTCGCTTGACGGTACCCTGGAAGCCTTTACCCTTCGACGTGCCGCTCACATCGACTCTGGCACCAACCGGGAAAATCGAGCAATCAACGACCTGGCCAACCTCGTAGCCGGAAATGTCATCGGCCTTCATCTCACGCAGATAGCGAGAGCTGCTGCCGGCGGCCTTGCGCTGACCACGTTCCGGTCGATTGAGTCGCTTCGAATCTCCAAAGCCGAGCTGAACTGCCTCGTAGCCGTCCCGTTCCTGCGTCTTGAGATCGGTAACGACGCACGGGCCGACCTGAAGGACGGTCACCGGGACGATCCGCCCTGTCTCATCGAAGATCTGGGTCATACCCAGCTTCTTCCCTAGCAAACCATGAATCATTGGCTCTCCCCTGTCACCAGGAAGTCACGGAAGGAACGTTGCCCGCCGTGGCGTATAGAGCGTGACACTCTACCTGGGCCACCCGCGCCGCGAAATTGTCGGCGCGGGAAACAAACACTGCTGAGTTACAGCTTGATTTCGATATCGACGCCAGCCGGCAGGTTCAGGCGCATCAGCGCCCGAATCGTTGCGTGGCTTGGCTCAAGCACGTCGATCAACCGCTTGTGTGTGCGGATCTCAAAATGCTCCTGGGAATCCTTATCGACAAACGGCGAACGCATCACTGTGAAGCGCTCGATCCGTGTCGGCAGCGGAACCGGCCCAGCGACTTTCGCCCCAGTGCTTTCCGCCGTCTCGACGATATTACCCGCCGACTGGTCGAGGATCTTGTGATCGTATGCCTTCAGGCGGATCCGGATCTTCTGAGTCGGTTTTCGCGTTGCCATCGTTCCTGGTTTCTCCTGCCGGCTATTGCTGCTACTTGACGATGGAGGTGACGACACCAGCGCCGACCGTCCGGCCACCTTCACGGATCGCAAAGCGCAACCCATCCTCA
>JBGSWU010000226.1:0-6532 GCA_041751795.1 Thermomicrobiales bacterium | reverse complement strand
TGTGCGTGGATCGGGGATCGGCGAAATGCGCAACATGCACGAGCGAGAATACGATACCAACGATGATGGCACTCGCCAGTATGATCCAGTACTTGGATGTTTCATGACCTTGTTGGCGCATCGAGGCGCATGTCCAATCGCCAAAAACCGTGAAGAAACGTAGTGGTTTCCCGCTTGCTCGGAAAGCAACTGGTCGCCGGCCCCGAGGCGACTCACACGGAGGGAAGACCTCTGATCATCATCCGAAACAATCAAGATTGGTGCCAGCAGCGATCGTGATTGCTGCGACGTTCATGCCGCAAACACGCGTGACACGGACTGAAGCATCAATGCGTCATCTCGTGAGGTAGCCGAGGTTACCGTGGCTGACGAATGTGGCTGTCGTCGTCCTCGCGAGGTATCCGTCGGCTCCATATCTCGTCGAGGACAGCCTGGAATGGCGCCGGAAGCGGCTCATTAGTTGGGCGGTCTAATGCGTCCAGCGGATCTTCGTCTTCGATCCAGCCAAACCAGTCATCATCGTCGCCACCTTCGACGATCTGCTCTTCTGGGGCACCACGAGCCCTGATCGTCAAGATGAGGACGATTGATCCGACGAGGACTGCGCCAGTCGCCACGATCCCGTTACCATAGCGCCCGGACACGAAGTGAAAGATCGCGACCGGGATAGCGATCGGGACGAGGATAGCGAAAAAGCGTTCCATGCCACGCAGTTCGCGCAGCGCGTGGAGGTTCAACTGAGGCTCCCGCCCAGGTCACGACGACCTGTGCTCTTGACGATGCGATTAATTGACTGAATGCGCGCGTCACGAAGCGTCGAAATGAAACTCGACGAACACGTCGCACAAAGGGTACCGCGATGGTCGCCCTGCGTCGATAGTTGAACGATCGATTTCGGTCTGGAATCTTCGGCGGCACGATTCGGATATCGTCTCCGGTGTCATTTCTCTACCATCGTCATAGGGACAGCGTTGTCCGACAATGGAGGGATGCTACATGCCACGACCGTTCAGATTCGGGGTCATCAACGAGACGATGCTGCCAGCAAGGGAATGGCTGGCCCACGTCCAGCGTGTCGAGTCCCTCGGGTACTCGACGCTGCTTATTCGTGACCACTTCGTTCCGGATTTCTTCGGCCAGCAACTCGCTCCACTAAGCGCGATGATGGCGGCGGCAATGGCGACGACGAGGCTGCGAGTTGGGACGATGGTGCTAGACAACGATTACCGCCACCCGGTGATGCTCGCAAAGGAAGCGGCGACGATCGACATGCTCTCCGGAGGGCGGCTGGAACTCGGCATCGGCGCAGGCTGGCTTCGAACTGAGTACGAGCAGGCCGGCATCCCATTCGATCGCGCCGGGACGCGCATCGACCGGCTTGAGGAAGCACTCGCGATTCTCAAAGGGTTCTTTCGTGGCGATCCGGTTCACCATACGGGTGCGCACTACGCGATCGCCGGTCTGGTGAATTACCCGCCAGTGATACAACGTCCACACCCGCCGATCCTGATCGGTGGCGGCAAGCAACGCGTCCTGACTCTGGCGGGTCGCGAGGCGAACATCGTTGGCATCCTGACGACGTCGGTTGCCAGTGGAACGGTGGAAGACAACGTCGAGGAACGACTCCCAGAGGCTGTTGAGCAGAAGATCGGCTGGATCAGGGATGGTGCAGGCGACCGATTTCCCGAGATCGAGTTGAGCCTGATCCCCACCGTCATCACCGGCAACCGCCGCGATCGTGCCAGTCAGGTGATCGCCGAGCGAGGTTGGACGGGCGTGACGGTCGACGACATCCTCGCCATGCCCTCGTTCCTGATCGGCACCCACGATCAGATCATCGAAGACCTTCTCGAACGCCGCGCTCGCTATGGATTCTCGTACTACGTCGTCTCAGACACCATCCTTGAGGACGTTGCACCGATCGTGGCTGCGATGTCGCAGGCCGAGTCACTGATGACGGTGTGATGAGGAACGACGCCTGTGTCATCATGAGCCGCAGCGAAGGATCTCCCCTGCTTGAACCACCCAAGTCGTTGAGGAGGAGAGATCCTTCGCTGCGGCTCATGATGACAAGGGGTTCTATCCCGACACGCCCGAGACGATCGTTGTGATCGGCGATTGAGGATGACAGGGCAGTTCGTACCATCTGGCCTGTCATCCCCTGGATGCGTTACTCGTCACTCAGGACGACCGTTGCCCGTTCCCCGTCGATGTTCAACGTCGTTCCGTACGGTTTCGAGAGTTCGGCGAATCGCGTCACGATGCTCGTTGCCTCATCGCCTTCCGCGACAAGCGGACGACCCCGCTGGTGAACGGATCGGCGCTGCTGCAGGGTCACAGGCAGGATGTCGATTCCGCTGAGTTGGCCGTCGATGTACCGGCAGGTGGGAACGACTGTTTGCCAGTAGCGCGGATCGGCTGGGAATCCTCGCGTGCCGTCGGCGCTGCGGCTGGCCATCACTTCTGCGGGTGTTCTTGCTGGATCGACCCGAAAGCGTTCGTAGGCGTCGGCGGGTAGTTTATGGACGAGATCGTTCTGGGCGATGAAGTTGCCGAGACTGTAGAAGATCGGTTTCCCAGCGTAGATCTCCATGCCGCGCAGCAGGTGCGGGCCATGACCGACGACGACATCGGCCCCCTCGTCGATCATCCGCCGAGCGAAGACGGGGATGAATTCCGCAGGCTGCTCTTTGTCCCCGCGTTGCTCGTGGGCATGCAGACTGACGACAACGATGTCGGACCGCATGCGTGCCTCGCGCACCCAGCCTGCGATGGCGTCCATGTCCTTCTCGTTCGCGACCGTTCGGATTCCCGGCTCATCGGCAACGCGAAAGCGCAGGTCTCCGAGCGGGAAGATGCCCTCCTCGGGCGCGAAGGCGAAGCCCATTTCCACTCGTTCGTTGCGCTGTTGTTCGACGCCAAGCGCAAGTGCGACATCGCGGATCGAATCGAGTTGGCTGGCAGTCACCTCCCAGGTCGCGGTGTACCGGAGCGGGTTGAGACCGGGGCGTCCCGGCATGTCCGGTCGCTGTTCCCCTGCCTGTGCGCCTTTCGCGAACGTCGAGCAGGCAGAGATCATCGCCACACTTCCCGCAGCTGCGTCGAGACAGACAGGCATCCGCGCCTCGGCCAGGTTGCGGCCAATTCCCGCGAAGACGACGCCCTTTTCCTCAAGAATCTCCAGTTTCGTCAGCAATCCCTCGATGCTGTAGTCGAGAGTGTGATTCGTTGCAGTCGAAAACAGGTCAAACCCGATCTCACGCAACTCGTCGATCACCCAGGATCGCGCTGCCAGATGGGTCCCTCCGCACTCCTGGGCCGGGTAACCACGGAAGTCGTTCGGTAGCACTTCCATATTCGTGAAGGCAACGTCTGCCGCCCGCAGGTGGTCGAACAACGCCTGTGCCGTCGCGTCGCCAGCCTGCGACACTCGCCGCGTGATCATGCTGTCGCCCGTTAGAGCCAATGTCAGTTCACTCATATACGTCCTTCAAAGCTTCTGATTCGTCTCACTATCGATCCCTGCACAGGATATGGGGGCAGGATTGTCTTGTGAAGCAGCGATTGTGGAGATCCTCAGTGATTCGCGAACATCACAGGTTCTCGATGATGACTGGCTCGATATCGTCGCCGGGGGTGAAGCCGAAGATGCGACCGTAGAAGTAGAGTTCGGCGTCGTAGCTGCGTTTGATGTTTTCAGCGCGTCGGAAGCCATGTTGCTCGCCCTCGTAGGTGATGTAGGCATGGGGGAGTCCTTTGGCCTTGAGCGCCGCCACCATCGCTTCAGCCTGCGAGGGAGGGACGACCTTATCCTCAAGTCCCTGGAAGATGATCATCGGGCTGGAGAGTTTGTCAGTGTGGCTCAGTGGCGAGCGTGCGGTATAGACATCGCGGGCACCGGGGTAGGGACCGATGAGACCATCGAGGTAACGGGACTCGAACTTGTGTGTTTCCTTCGCCAGCAACTCCAGATCAGCGACGCCGAAGTAACTGGCACCCGCCGCGTAGTCATTGGTGAAGACGAGTGAGGCCAGCGTAGTGTAGCCGCCAGCGCTGCCTCCCCGGATTGCCAGTCTCGCTTCGTCTGCCAACCCTTGCTGGGCAAGGTGGCGGGCTGCATTCACGCAATCCTCGACATCGACGATGCCCCAGTTGCCCTTCAGCCGTTCGCGGTACGCCCGTCCATATCCGGTGCTGCCGCCATAGTTGACATCAACGACGGCGATCCCGCGACTTGTCCAGAACTGGATGCCGAGGTCCAGTTCCCCGCTGACGGCACCGGTTGGCCCGCCATGCGAGAAGACGACGAGAGGGGGCCGTTCGCCGTCGGGTGCCTGAAAGTTCTGGTTGACCGGAGCGTAATAGAACGCGTGGGCTCTCATGCCATTTCCGGTCGGAAACTCGATTGGCTGTGCTGGCGAGATAAAACCAGGATCGATCTGGGTCTCACTGCCGCGCCGGGCAATCTCGATGTTTGGCGTGCGACCGGAAAGGTCGACCATGACAACTGACATCGGCAGATTTGGTCCCCCGGCCAGCATCGCCAGCCGGTTGTCGCCGTCACTGGCGATGTGGCTGATTGCAGTGAATGGTGTATCGACTGGTGCGATGGTGGCACTGCCGGGCGTAACGATCCCAAGCCGTTCGACACCATTCTCGTTGATGACGCAGGCGATCCGTCCACCGGACAGAAACACATAAGACGCCATATCGAAGACCCATTGTGGCCGTCCGATTTCTGCTTCGATTGGCGCGAGCGGTGTGATGTCTCCAACCGCGTCGATCCGGTACAGATTCCACCAACCGGTTCGGTCGGACACGAAGTGCAGCCTGCCATCCGGCGACCATAACGGCTGGAAGATCGATTCCTCCGGTCCACCGGCGACCCGATGTGGATTGGAGGCACCACCATTTTCTGCGAGGTCCGCGACCCAGAGTTCAGTGCCGTCCCACGGCATGTTCGGATGATCCCATTCGATCCATGCGATCTGCCTCCCGTCCGGGCTGACGCGCGGAAAGGCGTAGAAATCGCGACCGCTCGCGATGGTTTCTGGTTGGTTTGTGCCGACAGCGGGTATCGAGACGACGGAGTTGACAGCCTCATGCACGTCGTCGTGCTGTTCCTGTACGGCAACCAGTGTTCGACTGTCGGGGGTAAGCCGCATATCGGCGTAGCGAAGTCCGGCAGGGACCGCTGGCTCCGGCGAGATCGGGAAGGCGTCGTCGCCTTTGTCCTTGCGGTGCAACATCTGATTGGCGAAATCGGCGTAGAATACCGTGTCGTTATGGATCAGATAGGAACCGCCGCCATACTCGTGGACACGTGTGCGCACGTTCGATCCAGGTTGGGTTACGTCTTCGATGGTGCCATCTGCGCCGCGCCGGACGAGCACGGAACGTCCACCTTCCGTCGGTCGTGATTCCAGCCAGTAGAGACTGTCGTTGTCCAGCGCGACGTGGCCAAACCGCACCGAGCCGCCAGAAATCAATTCGGAGGTAATCGGCGATGCCCATGAGCCGTATGGTGCGATCATTCGTTTAACCATGACGATACTCCTCTTTCCCTGAACTTCCGACGATGAGACTTGACGGTAGCGTCGACTGCGATGAAGATCGATGCACACACCTGTGATGAGTGGTCGGCTCCCGTGTCGATTGTGACATGCTTTGGACGGCTCAGCTGCCAGCGACAATGCGATCAGTGTATCGGCATCAGGTGTTCCATTCGTGGGACGCGAGCGAGAGCTTGGGCTGCTCCACGGTGCCCTCGATGACATGCTGGCCGGTGATGGCCGGATGATCCTGTTGGCCGGCGAGCCAGGGATCGGCAAGACACGGACAGTCGCGCAGTTCACGGTCGGGGCAGTCGAGCGGGGTGTCAGCGTGCTCTGGGGACGCTGTTACGAGTGGGGGGGAACGCCATCCTACTGGCCATGGATTCAGGCACTACGTGGCATCATGCTCGATCCTGCGGTTGTCCAGGATATCGCGCGGATCGGCGACAGTATCGCCATGCTTGACCACATGCTGCTCAGCCCACCGCGAACACACGCTCCTCCATCCGTTTCGCCTGCGCCCGAGCAGCATCGTTTCCAACTCTTCGATGCGCTTGGCCGACTTTTGCGGATCGTGGCTGAACGGACGCCGTTGCTGATCGTGATCGACGACCTGCAGTGGGCGGACTTGCCGTCGATGCTGATGCTGCAATTCCTCGCACAGGAAGTGCGCGCGTCGCGCGTCCTGCTGGTAGCAACTTACCGCGACATCGAGATCGATCATGGGCATCCCTTGGCAGCAGCGCTGACGGCGCTGGCCCGTGAGCCGGGCTGCTTGCGGATCGCAGTTCGCGGTTTGCGGCTACCGGCTATTGCGCAACTGATCGAGGCCACAATAGAGCGACCGCCGTCGGAGCGCCTGGTCAGTGCGATCTATAACGAGACAGATGGGAACCCATTCTTCGCTGGAGAAGTGGTCCGGTTACTGGCGGATGAGGGCACGCTGGATAATCCTGACGCGACAATGACACGCCATG
>JBGSWU010000225.1:0-4384 GCA_041751795.1 Thermomicrobiales bacterium | reverse complement strand
GGCGCAGGATGGCGGTGTACTGGACGATCAAGTACACCGTGCCGATCGTCAGCGTGCCGTCCCGGTAGAGTGCGGCGCTCAGCGCAAAGGCGACAGCCGTGCCGAGCGCGACCATCCCGTGGCTGGTGGCCATGATGGCGTAGCCCCACATCCCGGCCCTGAAGGTCGCCCTGAACCATGGACGCATCATCTCGGCGAAGCGGCGGAGGACGAAGGGGCCAGACCCACTCGATCGAATATCCTCAGTACCGGCCAGATACTCGCTGAGGAATCCGTAGAAATTGGCGCTTTCCTGCCGCTCGATCGCCCAGGCCGGTGTGGCGATGGCATGGATGCGGAGCATCACGAGCAAGCCGAGCAGGACGAAGACACTCAGCCCCAGACCGATCCGCCAGTCCACGACAAAGAGCAGCGCGATGATCGCCAGGATCAGGATGGCGTTCCCCAGCACATAGACGACGAAGCGCGAGAAGAAGCGCGCCAGCGCGGCGACATCGCCATCTACCCGCTCGATCAACTCACCTGGTGTATGGGCGGTATGAAATGAGGAATCCAGCCGCAGCAGATGGGCGACAAGGTCTGCCCGTAGTGCATTCGTCGCCGTCCAGCTCACGTGCTCGGCTACCCAGGTTTCGACGACTGCAATCACTTGTCCGGCGAGCGCCAGCCCCATCGTCACCAGCGCGAGGAGCATCAGTGTCCGGAGCGCCGCTCCTGAACCGGCCTCGTCGATGAAGTCGCGCACGATCAGCGGTGAGACGACCTGGATCGTAATCGTGCCGACGAGCGTCAGCACCAGCAGCGCGATCCGCAGTCGTTCGGAACTCAGATAGTGAGACAGTAACCGCCAGTAGCGGAGTAGTGTCTGGAAATTGTTGTTAGGAGTGGGAGGTTTACCAGCGCTTACACGCGCTCGTTTCCAGATCGCAATCTTTACCATGCCTGACACTCTCGTTGAAGAATCGATAATACGTTGGACTCTTCAACGAACAGGACATGGGAGCCTCCTCTGGCACAAACGCGTTGTGACGAACCTGTCGGTGGCACACGTTCAGGGCGATTCCGCCGCCGCGAACGGCTCGTATCCTAGCAGATCGATGCGAGAGACGACATCTGGCGATCCTGTGCGGTCTCGTTTGGCAGACATGCAGTTCGCTCGATACCTGCGCTATCCAACGCGGAAACGTCGCACAAACGGGGTATCGCAACCTGCGGATTTTCCCGTATTGACAGCCGCAGATGGAATGGCTAGAGTGTCCCCACGGCAATTGGCCTGACCACCAGACAACCGAAATGCGAAAAGATGTATGGGTGAGGGTGACACGTCCGTCATGGTACCGGTACTGCGATCCCGCCTGTCCGAACAGATTGTCGTTCAGCTGTGTCAGATGATCAGGAAGGGGCAACTGCGTCCGGGTGACCGGCTACCATCCGAACGCGAACTCTCCGAGCGATTGCAGGTCAGTCGTGCGTCGTTGCGCGAGGCGCTGCGTGTCCTGGAGATGGCGCAGGTCGTCACGACCCGGCAGGGCGGCGGCAGTTATGTGCGCGAGTTCGCTGACGACGGGATGCTCTCGCCGCTCATGCTGCTCCTTGACGTGCATGGCGACATGGTCGGCGACCTGATCGAGGTTCGCATCATCTTTGAGCCGGAGACGGCCGCTCGCGCTGCCGTTCGTGCCACAGCTGATGACGTGACCAATCTGGAGCGCATTATCCAATCGCAGGAAGAGCTTATCGACCGTGAGCCTGGCGATCCGTGGCTATTGCTTGACCAGCAATTTCACATCGCCATTGCCCGTGCCTCGCACAATGACGTGTCGGTGCGCATGACGCGCTTCATTACCGAGATGCTGCAGGAAACGCGACGCCATTTCGTCACCTCCGACGAGCGCGTGCGCCAGGCGCTCTCGCGCCACCATGAGATCCTGGATGGCATTCGCGAGGGCGATGCACAGCGTGCGCGGAGTGCGATGTTGCAGCATCTGCACGATGTCGAAGCATTCATCCTGAAAGGTGTCGTTACAGGAGATGATCGCGCCACACTGGAGTTGGCGTCATGACGCATCTCCAACGAGAACACGTTGGCGAAAGGAGGCCATGACCCAGGACCGCTGCGACGGGCAGATTCGTGGGGGACGACTGCCAGTCGGGATATTCACACACCGGACGAGCATGAGGTGGATGAAAGAGGAGCCAGTTGGAATCGATTGACACGAAGGACGTTCTCGGTCGGCGCACGTCGCGTCGTGCCCTGCTGCGTTTTGCCGGCGCTGCGACCGCTACGCTTGGACTGGGTAGCCTGCTGGCTGCCTGTGGTGGTGACGATGATGATGACAGTGAGAGCAGTGATCCCACTGCAACAACAGGTGGCAGTGCGGCGCAGCCAACAACTGCTCCGGGCGCAACACAAGCACCGCAGGCCACCGCGGCTGGAGCAGCGCCCACCGCCGCTGGCGACAGTGACGCCAAGGCTGGCGGAACATTAACGCTGGGCTTCAACGTGCAGCAGCTGTTGCAGTTGGACCCGGCGCGTATCAGCATTGGCCGCGTGGCCGGACACCTCCTGCCGAATATCTTCTCGGCACTCGTGCAATTCGATGAGACGCTCAGCGTCGTGCCTGACCTGGCCGAGAGTTGGGATATCTCCGACGACGGCCTGAACTACAGCTTCAAGCTTCGTGAAGGGCTGAAGTTCCACAACGGCGACACGCTGACGTCGAAGGACTTCGTTTACACGTTCAACCGCACCAAGGACGAGACGCTGGCCTCGCCACACGCCAACAAACTGGCGAATATCACCGCAGCCGAAGCGCCGGACGACCTGACGTTCAACCTGACCTTCAGCGCGCCATTCACGCCGTTCCTTGCGACCACCTGCAGCCGTGGCCCGGGCCGCGCGCTCACCCCAGTGCCGCAACGCGCGGTTGAAGAGATCGGTGACGAGGAGTTCCTGCTCAAGCCGGTCGGTTGCGGCCCATTCAGACTGCTGCCAGAGACAATGGATTCGCAGTCCGGGTTCGAAATGGAAGCCTGGGACGAGTGGTATGGCGGTCGGCCACTGCTCGACAAGATCATCGTGAAGTTCATTCCGGAGCCGGCCAGTCAGGCTAACGCGGTGGCCGCTGGTGACATCGACTTCATGAACGAGATTGCACCGCAGAACTTCGCGCAGCTTGATGGCAACGACGATGTTATCGTCGACCAGATCCCCGGCACGAACTGGATCGCTGTGCAGTTCAACACGACCAAGCCGCCGTTCGACAACCAGGACGCGCGCATGGCGATTGCCAAGGGCATCGACCGGGAAAAGTTCATCGAGCGTGCTCGCTTCGGGCTAGCGGATGTCGCCGTTGGCGCAATCGCCCCGGCTTTCCCGTGGGCGACGCAGACCGAGGCGGATATCCCTGATAACCCGCAGGCGTACGATCCGGATGCGGCGAAGGCGTTGGCAGAATCATCCGGGCTTACCGGGATCAAGCCAAAAATTCTGGCATCCGCGAGCGATGACCGCAACCAGCAGGAGATCCGCAACCAGCTGCTCGAGATTGGCGTTGAGTTGGAGCTGGAACTGGTCGAGGCCGCCATCTATAACCAACGCTGGCAGAGTGGCGACTACGAGATGGATGTCGAGGGCAGCGTCGTCGATGCGGATCCCGACGATAACGTCTACAACTTCTTCTACCCCGATGGCCCATGGAACACTGGAAAGTGGAACCGCGAAGAGGTCGGGACGCTGCTCGACGAGACGCGCGCGACAACCGACCAGGAAAAGCGCGCCGAAAACTTCCGGAAGATCATGGACATCGCTCGTGAAGAGTCGCCGTTCGTCTTCCTGTATCACGCGTTCGACCTTCCAACGTACCGTAGCCACGTGAAAGGGTTCAAGAAGATCCCCGAGATGCGCTATCTGGAAAGCCTTTGGCTCGACAAGTAGATATGGCGTGAGGATGGGATCGGCCACGAATAGCCGATCCTCCTCATGACTCACGTCTCACTGCTTCCGGGGGCGCGATGACACAATACATCATTCGGCGGTTGATCTACGCGGGGTTCATTGTCTGGGGGTGCGCCACAGTGGTGTTCTTCCTGCTGCGGGCGGTACCTGGCGACCCGGTCGCCAACATGCTTGGGCGCGAGTACACCCCGGAAGCCGCAGAGCAGTTACGACATAATCTTGGCTTGGACCAGCCGGTTTATATTCAGTACGTCAAATGGATGGGTAACATTGCCCAGGGCGATCTGGGACGGTCGATCGCGACGCAGGAGCCAGTGGCTCGATCGATCAGCAGGGCCCTGCCAAAGACCCTCAGCATCACTGTTCTGGCGTTCATCATCGGTTTAGCGGTTGCCGTACCGATGGGGATAATGGCTGCACTCAAAC
>JBGSWU010000224.1:0-3354 GCA_041751795.1 Thermomicrobiales bacterium | reverse complement strand
GCTCCACCAAGGGGCGGAGCGCATCAGTACAAACGGCTTGTTCCTGCTGAGCCTGCCACGCATTCCGCTGATTGCGAGCCTCGCATTCGTCGACAGCCGATCGGATCTCGTCTGGGCCAGTGCGGTCGTCGCTGGCTACGGATTGCTGACGGCGCTTTCGAACGAAACGCGGGCGACGATGATGCCCCATGTTGTTGCCCACCCACGACTTGCAAGTGCTATCCAACTCAACGCAGCCATTGAACGACTATCGTTCGTCGCTGGACCATTGTTGACGGCGTTCATTCTCTGGGTCTCGAATGTCGAAATAGCAATACTGGCCAGCGCACTCCTTCTCCTCGGTGCGAGTCTGCTCTTACGTGTACAGACTCAACGATCGCTGGATACGCGTCAGGCGAATCCGAGTATCGACCGACGGGACTACAGCACATCAGCCTGGAACACGGTCCGACGACAACCCACCTTTCTCCTGCTGGCCGGGGGACTCTTCGCCGGAGCAGTTCTGGCGATCACCTTGAACATCCTTCTGGTCGAACTCGTGAACGACCGGCTGGATCGATCGGACTCGATGTACGGCCTGCTGCTCTCAATCGTTGGGATCGGGACACTGCTCGGTCCGTTGTCGGTTCCTCGTCTGCTTGGTCACATACCCTTATCGATGATCGTCACCGGATCTGCCATCGGGATCGCATCCGGTCTCGCCCTCATCAGCGTCATTACTCGCCTGGAAATCGTGGTGGTCGTCCTCATGGGGATCGGCATCATCTCCATTACAAACGACATGGTGACGGCAACTGCGATACGTCGCGTCGCCCCGGAAGCGACATTGCCCGGCACCGGTCGCGTGATGGTGACCACCATCCTTTCAGGGCAGCTTGTCGCGGCAGTAGCCGTCGCGGGTCTCGCTACAGTTTGGGACGCAACGGATATCATGCTCGTAGTCGGAGTGATTTGCGGGCTAGCCATGGCGGGACTGTTCGCATTTGTCGATGGGCTGTCGATAATGGCACGCAGAGTTGCACGCTCATGATGTTCGTCAGACGACAAGGGCGTTGACCGGTGGATGATGTGATGGATTCGCCTGGTCCTCTGACTGAGGTTCCCCGTCGAGAGACCGCCGATCCACGGCGAATACGCTCTCTTGAAGCGTATATCGCGAATGAGGCGGAGTTGGAAGTCGATCAGGTTCGCTTTCCAAGGACAGGTCGCACCCTGGAGATCTACAAGCCGACCGAGGCGTCACGCGAAGCGATGTTCGAAGCCGCCCGGAACGACCCGGACAAACAGATGCCATACTGGGCGAGGATCTGGCCCAGCGGTGTCGCACTCGGCGACGTCGCGCTGGAACGCTGGAGTGAGTTCACGGGGCAACGTGTCCTTGAACTCGGTTGTGGACTGGGCACGACGGCAACGGCACTCATCGAGGCTGGAGCAAACCTGACGGTAAGCGACTATTCACCACTCCCGCTCGCCTTCTGCCGCTACAACGCGCTGCGCAACACTGGGCGTGCGCCGCGGACGTTAAGATTCAACTGGCGATCACCGGACGCACACGCTCTCCACCGAGCCGAGTCCGGTGGCGGCTATCCGCTGATTCTTGCTGCTGACGTTCTCTATGAAGGTCGCGATGTCGAACCGTTTCTGGCGATTGTCGAACGGATCCTCGCCCCAAATGGCATGTTGTGGCTGGCCGAACCGGGGAGAAAGACAGCGCAGCGATTTCTCTACACCGCAGCGGCGCTCGGCTGGCAAGGTGTCACGCAACACCTGAATGGACCGTGGCCCGATGGCAGCACCGACACGATCAGCGTTCACTTCCTCCGACGGCCAACGTTCGTGGATCAGATTTCGTCGAACCTGGGCGGATGGAGAACGTAGGCGACCCCAACCTCAGCGCGACGACAAGGCTATCGGCTCGTCCCGATAATCCGGTAGATCGTGCCGTTCTCGATCTCGAAGACGTACACTTCCCCGGCCTCATCTTCTCCAAACGACGACACCAGCCCTGGCAGGTCGTAGAGTTCGGCTGACTGCCATGCTCCCGACGCATCACGAGCGATACCCCAGATGCGACCGCTGCAATAGTCACTGAAGAGATAGACACCATTCAGCGCCGGGGATTGAGGACCGCGGTAGACGAAACCGCCGAGGATGACGCAGTTTCCATCCTGGTAGGTTGTCCGGGAGTAAATCGGCATCTCAAAACCATCGGTCGTACAGTCGCCGGTCCAAGCTTCCCAACACTCGCCACCTTCAAGGATCGGCCAGCCATAGTTACGACCCGAAGGAGTGTCGGCGGACTGGAAGTTGATCCACTCACGCTGGAACTCGCCTGGACTACCAATATATAGATCACCAGTCGCTCGATCGAATGAAATTCGCCACGGGTTGCGAAGCCCGTATGCCCAGACTTCACCCCGGGCACCCGGCGTACTGACGAAGGGATTGTCTCCCGGAATCCCGTACGGCTCGCCATTGTCAACATCGATGCGAAGAATCTTCCCATAGAAATTGTCGAGTTGCTGGGCGATGATCTGGTCCGGATCGATCGATGTTCCCGTTCCCATGCCGATGTAGAGATATCCATCCGGCCCGAAGACCAGCGTGCCGCCGACAAAGTTGATATCTGGCTGATCATATGTGAACAGCACTTCCTCGCTTGATGGATCGGCAGCGCCGTTCGAGCCTTCGGTAAACCGCGAAACGACGTGATCCTGGTCGAAATTAGTGTAGTGAACGAAAAACTCGCGGTTCGTCTCAAACTGCGGGTGGAACGCCAGCCCGAGCAGGCCCAGTTCATGCTCATCCGATCGAACGCTATACGACAGCACCTGATCACTGATATCCAGGTAGACTTTGCCGTCCAGCAGGCGAATCGATCCGGTCTTTTCGAGCACGAATCGACGTCCACTACCATCTCCAGCATGCGTCAGCAGCACGGGCTGGTCAAACCCTGAACCGACCTGTTCGACGGTCAGTTCTATCTGTTCGACATCGACAGACGGCTGCGGGGTCGGCGACGTTGCCTCGGTCGGCGGATTCGTGGCGGTCACGGTCGGAGTCAATTGCGGGTCAACTGTTGGCTGTCCCGGCACCGGGGTTTCGGAAGGGATCGCTGTGAATTGTTCGGCTGGTGTCACTGACGCGTCGGCTGATGTCGGTGTTTCCGATGCGTTCGTTGGGTTTCCACTCACGGCAGACTGCGTTGCCGCTGGAAAGACGGTCGGCGTGGACAACGCCTCTTCGCCCGTTTCCGGGCCGCTGCAGGCAGCGACGATCAACAACGCGACGCCAACGACGATCAGCCGTATGCGATTCACTTCAAGTTGCATTCCGACGATTCCAACCATTGCC
>JBGSWU010000223.1:0-3624 GCA_041751795.1 Thermomicrobiales bacterium | reverse complement strand
TCGATCCGAATCGAGCGGCCCCGGCGATGCGTCATCCAGCGTGAGCGTTCAGGATACCCTGCTGCGATCCAGCCCAGGCACGACAATGTCCCTTGCAGGTTCGGAGGGTCGAACACGAGAATGTCGAGGATGCCATCGGTGCGGTCGATGCCTTCCCCGACACGAAATCGCGGATGTACGATCGCTCCACCCATCGCGCAGAGAACCAGTCTCGCGGACGTTTCAGATTCGACCCCGTCGATGGTGAGTCGAGCATTGAACCGCGGAGCGTTGAGATGTCGTCCTGCAGCAGGAAGATATGCGAGCCAACCGACACGACGCTTCCAGCGAGACGGAGTGTCGCCCATGATCGCTGCGTCGAACCCTGCGCCAGCCATGTGCATGAACGTCGTTTCTCCGGCTTTCGCGACGTCGATCATGACATCTCGACCATCGCCAAGCGCGACGGCAGCTGCTTGACTGATGTCCTTCGGAATGCTCAGTTCACGAGCGATCATGTTCGTCGAGCCTGTTGGGACGATCCCAACGGTGATGTCTGTGCCGATTGTCCCGGTGACAACATCGGAAACCGTCCCATCGCCACCGACAGCAATCACTGTATCGACGTCGCCGACAGCTTTTGACGCCAACTCCACAGCATGGCCCGGTCGACTGGTGTGTTCAATCCGCAAGTCGATATCTCGCCGAAACGCTTCGTAGCGAAGGTCAGCCTCAATCGAACCGAGAGGTAACCTGCCAGTCGCCGGATTGATGATTGCCAGCGCTCGTTGGGGTTGCATCACGCGGGACGCTTACGCGTCCTCAAAAACGTCTTCAGGTCCGAAGATGCGTTCGGTAACAAAGTTGGCGATCCAGGTCGCTGCCGCGGCGAGGATCAGGCCAAGAATCCCACGGACCACATTTCGCATCATCGATTCTTCTCCATCTACATTTCATCTGACGACGGCACCTCGTCGAGCGACTAGAGACATCGGCAGTCTACCATCGGATTTCGAGTCACTACGGGATCAGTTGCGTCGATTCGCGAGTGTGCCGAGGACAACCAGCGCGCCAACAAATACTGCCAGCGAGATGACGATCGATGCAATTGTTAGATCACCTACAGGCGTCTGAGCAAATGGATCGACGTTTTCGAGCGGCGAAACGAGCAACCCTGTCGGTAGATCGACCAGATTCCAGGCCGCGGTCCATGTCTCGATCCCGATCGCCGCCATCAGGAGGCGAAGGACAAACAGCAGCACCACAGTGACAACAACGACGATAACCGTCAAATCGCTCGCCAAACGGGTACGGCGTGGACGACGAGTCGTCCGTGGTGGTCGAATCGCCATCGATCAGGAAGAGGTCATGGAGCGTAGTGAAAGTATTTCAACGATGCGCTCGACGATTTGTGCGGCAACCTCTGTTTTCGAAACGAGGCTCAGGGTATCAACCCTTCCATCCCGATAGTAGAGTGCCACCTCGTTGTCGTCGCTGCCCATCGCCTGTCGGGCATCATTCGCGATGATGATGTCCAGATTCTTGCGTTCGAGTTTTCCAAGCGCATGTTCCTGATGGTCGCGGGTTTCAGCGGCGAAGCCGACTCTGAGCGTTCCGGGAGTTTCAACAGTCGCGAGAATGTCAGGATTCCGGGTGAGTTGGATCGCCAGGTCGTCATCGGTTTTCTTGATCTTGTCAGTCGCGACTTCCACCGGACGGTAGTCCGCGACGGCGGCGGCCATCACCAGGACATCAGCGCCAACGGCTGTGTTTTGGACAGCATCGCGAAGTTCAATAGCTGACTCGACAGCGACGTGTGTCGCCCCCGCGACTTCCGGCAGATTCGTCGGTGTCGAAATGAGCGTCACCTGTGCGCCAGCGTCGATCGCCGCCTGGGCGATTGCGTAACCCATTTTGCCGGTCGAGCGATTCGTAAGGATTCTGATTGGGTCGATCGATTCGCGCGTCGCGCCTGCGCTGATCACGATGTGGCGATCCATCAGCGGTCCGCCAGCTCCGAGCGCCTGCCGAATGGCACCAACGATACGATCGGGGCTTGAGAGACGTCCTGTGCCAACAGCGCCGCTGGCCAGGTGGCCGTGTTCCGGTCCGACGATCCATGCACCGCGACTCCTGAGCGTTTCCAGGTTCGCCTGTGTTGCCGGGTGAATGTACATGTGATGTTCCATTGCCGGGGCGATGACGAGCGGGACGCCGCGCGGTGTCGCCGACAGGTGCGTCACAGTCAGCATGTCGTCAGCCATTCCGAAGGCGAGCTTCGCGATGGTGTTGGCAGTCGCCGGAGCGACGATGATCAGATCCGCTTCATCAGCCAGCGTAATGTGTCCCTTGGCGTCCTCGCTCCACCCTTCGAAGACATCGACATGGACGGGATGCTTCGTGATCGCTTCAAATGAGAGTGGCATGATGAACTCAGTTGCCGAGCGCGTCATGATGACGTTGACGGTCGCCCCGGCCTGAACCAGTTTGCTGGCGAGGTCAACAGCTTTGTACGCGGCGATCCCACCAGACACTCCGAGGACAATCCGTTTTCCTGGCAGATTGCTCATCGTGCACCTGCTCCATTAGTCTGGGTTGGGATGTTGCGAGTACGAATTTCGTCACGGATCGACCCGAACCCGGCTTCGAGATGAGGCAACACGAACCATGCGACGCCGACGCTGAAGAGCGTCCCGGTCAGCACGCGCAGTTCTGGCGTACTTTCGCGTAGGCCCACAAGTTGAGTTGTCCCGTCCAACGCCATCGGCATTGCGAAGGCGACGACGGCGGTGAACCGAATGTCCGGCAGTCGACCCCAGCGGCGGATGAGCGCGAAGGCGAATCCCATCCCGACGGCAGCAAGGACGATCGCCAGGTCTCGCTGACAGAACGCCATCTTCTCTCCGTGCAGGTGAAACGATCGGTCGGCTCTCTGATGGCAGATGAGCGTATACGGCAGGTAGACAAATTGAGACATCGTGCCGAATCCGCTTGATTTCAGCAGTGGTGCAATTGAAGCGAGAGCGACGACTGTCACCCCATAGCTCATGAAGACAGCAAGCCAATGCTTCGCGAACCAGAAGACAGCGGCGTCAATCCGGTTCGCGACGATCTGAGCGCGTGGTGTCAGTGCAACGCTGGATCCAGCCTCGGCCATCATGCCGCGACGAGCCTCGCTCCTAGAACTTCTCGTGCGGCATTCAGCGCTGTGTCGATCGCAGCATCATCGATCTGATAGTGAGTGACCATCCGGACGCCACGGGTGCCGTAATTTGAGATCAGCACACCGGCGTCCTTTATCGCAGCCACGAATGCGGCCTGCTCGTATCCCGGTTCCACGTTGAAGATCACGATGTTCGTCTGAACGGCGTCCAAGTCGATCGTAATACCGTCGATCTCGGCAAGTCCCTCTGCCAGGCGTCGAGCACGTCGATGATCTTCTGGCAGGCGATCGACCATCGTTTGCAGCGCGACGAGTCCGGCAGCCGCAATCACTCCGGCCTGCCGCATGGCACCACCGACAATCTTGCGCCCAGCGCGTGCACCTTGAATGAACTCCGATGATCCGGCAACGATTGAACCCACCGGCGCTGCCAATCCTTTAGATAGGCAGAACTGGATCGTGTCGGCATGGCGAGCGATCTC